>CAYGVA010000027.1:0-31888 GCA_964353225.1 uncultured Leptolyngbya sp. | reverse complement strand
CCCGTCCCCGCCACAAATTCGGCCACCACCGCCCCAATCAACGCGAGGCCCCCACTGATGCGCAAGCCCCCCAGAAAGTAGGGCAGGGCACTGGGCAACCGCAACTGCCACAGGGTTTGCCAGCGGGAGGCCCCATAGAGTTGAAACAGGTTTCTGAGATGGGGATCGGCGCTATTCAGCCCCAGGGTGGTATTCGCCACGATGGGAAAGAAGGCCACAATCCAAGCGCAAACCACCAGGGCGGCCAGGGTATTGCTCTTTAGCCAAATGATGATCAAGGGGGCGATCGCCACAATCGGCGTCGTCTGCAAAATCACCGCATAGGGAAAAAAGCTGCGCTCAATCCATTTGCTTTGGGTAAACAGCACCGCAATCAGCACCCCCGAAACCGTCGCCGCCCCAAAGGCCAACACCGTAATTTGGAGCGTCACCAATAACGATGGAAATAGCTCTGGCCAATCCTGGATTAGGGTTTGCCCCACCAGGACTGGCCCTGGCAACAGATACGGTGGCAGCGAGAAGAACCGCACCAGCACCGCCCACCCCAGCAGCATCAATAGGCCCACGATCGCAGGGGCAATCACCTCTGCCGATGACAGCATGGCTAGCCCCGTAGGGCGGTCGGGCAGCGGTTGATTCGTGGCGGCAACGGATTTATGAGAAGACCGGACAGTCATAGAGGACAGGTAAGGGCCGTCAATGCACTACTTGGAGGGTAAACGGTTCTCCCTTGGATTGACCAGTTGATCCACACCGGTGCAAAAGGGTCGCTGATGCCTGAACCCGGATCAACGCCCCCATTTCTGGCTTGACCTGTCAGGATAAATGGAGTCACTTGTGGTTTCGCCCATCGCGATTTGCCCCTATGCCGCCCCTGATTGAACTGAATGGTGTTTGTAAGGTCTACGGTCTCAGCAATACCGAAGTCCGAGCCCTATGGGATGTGGACCTGACCATTGAGAAAGGAGAATACTGCGCCATTATGGGGCCGTCTGGTTCTGGTAAATCCACCGCTATGAACGTGATTGGTTGCCTAGATCGCCCCACCACGGGCACCTATCACCTAGATGGCGAAGCGGTGGCCCACCTCGATGACGATGCCCTTGCCCATATTCGCAACCGCAATATCGGCTTTGTGTTTCAGCAGTTTCACCTGCTGCCCCAGCTCACTGCCCTCGACAATGTGATGTTGCCCATGGTGTACGGCGGCATGGCGGCGGCAGAACGCCGCGATCGCGCCATGGCGGCATTAGAGCGGGTGAACCTTGGCGATCGCATGATCAACAAACCTGCCCAGCTCTCAGGGGGGCAGCAGCAGCGGGTGGCGATCGCGCGGGCGATCGTCAATCAGCCCCTCCTCGTGCTGGCCGATGAGCCCACCGGAGCCCTTGACTCCCACACCACCCAAGATGTGTTGCGGCTCTTTCAAGACTTAAACGACACCGGCATTACGGTGGTAATGGTCACCCACGAGCCCGATGTGGCCCGCATCACCCAGCGGATTATTTGGTTTCGAGATGGCGCAGTCATTCATGATCATCTCGCCCCCGAAGACATTGGCCATCTCACCACAACGGCCTACTAACGGATGGCGTAAGGAGAGTGCCGCAAACTCAAATACTGGCTGTCGGGCGAATGGACTGACAAAACAGCCTGCCATCCCAATCCTGCATGGGGTCAGGAGACCTGTCCTCTACCCTTGACGAAACCCTCCTAGGGGAGCGGTTGCCGCGCCCAGCCCTGGTATGTTCATTGCCCGCCGTTAGTAGGCCGCGTCAAGCGAGCTTGCAATAGGTTTCACCACTGCACTCAATCCAGCCATAGATCATCCCCGAGGTGGAATGGCCCACGGCGCAGTGCCCGTGATGATCAATCACAATCACCCCCCCCAAACCATTCACCTTATCAACCAAATATTGGATGCCCGCTGTCGCCGCCTCTTGGGCCGTCATCTGCTTGAAATAAACAAAATCCGCGATCATTTTGCTCAGCACCGTCCGCTGAAACTGCTCCCCATAGCCCGTGGCAGAAACGGCGCAGGTCTGGTTATCGGCAAACACGCCAGCGCCAATGATCGGGCTGTCTCCCACCCGGCCCCAACGTTTATTGACAATGCCGCCTGTAGAGGTCGCTGCCGCTAAGTTGCCTTTGAGGTCTCGGGCCACCGCGCCGATCGTCCCCAACTTGCGCTGGGGTCCGGCATCTTCGTGGTCGAGCATCATCCCCCCTGTTTTTTGGGCCTCTCGCCATTGCCGCACCCGCGACTCCACCACAAAGTAATCATCCGGCATGGCGGGTAAGTTGCAGAGCTTGGCAAACTCCTTAGCGCCTTTGCCAATCAGCATCACATGCTCACTCTGATCGAGCACGCAGCGGGCCAACGCAACGGGATTCTTAATGGAGGTCACGGCGGCGACAGCACCAGCGGCCAGATCTTGACCATTCATAATGGCGGCGTCCATTTCCACTTCGCCGTACTCGTTGAGCACAGAGCCCCGGCCCGCGTTGTAAAGGGGATCATCTTCGAGGCGGGCGGCGCAGTACTCAACCGCGTCTAGGGCCGTACCGCCCTGCGCCAGAATTTTGCGCCCCGCTTGCAAGATGGTTTCGAGGCTGTTCATAAAGCCTGCTTCGCTCCCTTCTCGCCTGATATGCTCCAGAGCCCCTGCACCACCGTGGACCATCAAGGAGAAGTGTTCTGCCATAGCATCTGCTTACGTTAAGGAAACCTGCAAGAAGCAGATCTTAGAAACTATCACACTTACAATAGTTTTGCTTTGGAAACGGTCAACCTGACAACAGAAATAACTTGCTATGTTAGCTACTTATCCTCAGCTTTCAGAAAAAGAAACGCTGTCCTTTGCGATCGCTGAAGCCGAAAGCCTCAAAATTCGCACCGATCTCATGTTGGAAGTGCAGCGACACATCCAATATCAGGGATGGGATGCCGAGGAAGCAGCGGTGGCATTGCGGCAGACATTGCCCCAAATGCAGAATTTGCTCAATGGTGAAATTTGTCGATTCACCGCAGAGCAGCTCATTCAATTGCTGTGTCGCTTGGGTCGGCATGTCCAAATCATGGTGACAGACTAGTACCGGATGGCACCAGCCCCATGACTATTGCGGCGGGTCGGGGGAGCATTAGGATCAAGCTATCTTCCCCCGCAGTCGTACCCCGTGAACTGAAGCTGCGACGGCATGGCGAATTGCATCCCCATCGTCCTGCTCAAGGGTGAACGGTTGACCCGCCATGGGGTTGGGTGCAGGAACCGCCTTGAATACGAACGTTACCCGCCCCTGGAGGCAAATCATTCCCGTCACCCCTAACTTTTCGGTAGGCTAGGTCATTATCCCTGTTGATCTACCGTTTATCCCCCAGGGGATAGCCTATGACCTCTGCCTCCCTGCCCGATCGCCTCGCCCAGTACTACCACCAAGTTGACGCCATCATCTTGGCCCGCCAGCATCCCGTCAGTGGGCTGTTGCCCGCCAGCACCGCCATTACAACCCACGGTGACTACACCGATGCCTGGGTGCGGGATAACGTCTATAGCATTTTGGCCGTGTGGGGACTGGCCCTGGCCTACCGCAAAGTCGATGAGGCCCAGGGGCGCACCTATGCCCTAGAGCACAGCACCATCAAGCTGATGCGGGGGCTGCTGTTTGCGATGATGCAGCAGGCGGCGAAGGTCGAGCATTTTAAAGAAAACCAGGATCCTCTGTCGGCTCTCCATGCCAAGTACGACACTGCGATCGGCTCCACCGTTGTTGGTGATGATGAGTGGGGGCATTTGCAAATTGATGCCACCTCGGTCTTTTTGTTGATGCTGGCCCAGATGACCGCCTCTGGGTTGCAGATTGTTTTTAACCAGGATGAGGTCAACTTTGTCCAAAACCTGGTGTATTACATCGGTCGAGCCTACCGCACCCCCGACTACGGCATTTGGGAGCGGGGCAATAAGCTCAACCACGGCAAGCCAGAACTCAACACCAGTTCGGTGGGTATGGCCAAGGCTGCCCTGGAAGCCTTGGATGGGCTGAATCTATTTGGGGTGCGGGGCGGACAGTCTTCGGTGATCCATGTGTTGCCCGACGAAGTTGCCCGAGCGCGGGTGATTTTAGAGTCGCTGCTGCCACGGGAGTCCGGCTCTAAGGAAATAGACGCGGCGGTGCTGAGTGTCATCAGCTATCCTGCCTTTGCGGTGGAAGACCCCGAACTGGTGGAGCGCACCCGCCATAAAGTCGTCGATAAGCTCCAGGGGCGCTATGGCTGCAAGCGCTTCCTGCGGGATGGCCACCAGGTGGCGATAGAAGACACCACCCGTCTCCATTACGAACCCTCGGAGCTACAGCAGTTTGAGCATTTGGAATGTGAATGGCCGCTGTTCTTTGCCTACCTCTATCTCGATGCCCTGTTTCGCCATGACGCCCAGGCGATTCGGTTTTATCGGCAGCGGCTAGAGGCGATCGCCCTCACCCAAGACGGCTTCCAACTGCTGCCTGAGCTGTACTACGTCCCGGAGGAGGCGATCGCTGCCGAGCGCGAGATCCCCCACAGCCAGACCCGACTGCCCAACGAAAATGTGCCGCTGGTGTGGGCGCAAAGCCTGTTTTTGCTAGGGCAAATGATTGACGATGGGCTGCTCACCGTAGCGGACCTCGATCCCCTGGGGCGGCATCTGCGCATTGGCCAGCAGCGGCGCTCGATTGTGCAGGTGGCCCTGATTGCTGAAAATGAATCCTTGCAGCGGGAGTTGTCTACCTATGGTATTCCCACCCAGGTGCCCGCCCAGATGGAGCCGGTGCGGGTGCATGAGTCCGGGGATCTCTCGACGATTTATGCCGAAATCGGTATGAACTCCAAGCTGCACCTCAGTGGCCGCCCCATCCGTCGCCTCCGCAGCCTCACCACCTCCCGCATCTTCCGGGTTTCGGGGGAAACGGTGGTATTTTTGCCCTCATTTCTCGATCCTCAAAGGTTTTATCTCACCCTCGACTACCACTTCCTCGTCGCTCAAATCCGCAGTGAGCTGGCCTACATCCACTACCACTGGAACGAGCCGGGGCGACCCACTATGACCCTGTTGCTCACCCACGAACTATTTGAGCTGGGCCATAAACCCATCCACGAATCACCGCTGCTGGCGCTGATCCAGGAGCTGAAGGACGGCAGTTGTGGCGGGGTGCCGGTGTTGCTGGGGCCGCTCTACCAACTGATGCTCACGGCGGGCACCGAACGCATCGACAACATCGGCGACTATTCCCTCAGCCACGGCCACATGACCCGCTACCACCTCCAGGTCTCTGCTTTTCTTACCCTGGTGCCAGAGAAGACCCTTCCCCTCGGGGTGTTGCAGGTGTTTGAGATTGAGCGCCAGGGAGATGCCCAGGCATTGGTGGCAGCACTGAAGCGCTCGCCCAACCTATACGAGCAAATCGAACTGCTGGCCCAATTGCACCAAATTGTCGGAGCCAACTTTGACACCGGTTTGGGCCAACCCGATCGCGCCGTCACCGTGGCCGACTTGCTAGAGGAGCTTTACATCAAAGCGGGCAAGGCGGAACTGTGGCTGATCGTGCGGCGCTCCGCTGGGCTGCTGCGTAAGATCGATGTGAACCTGTCCGATGCAGTCACAGAACTGCTGGTGCGGCAAAAGCAGGTGACCGTGGGCAAGGCCTACAACGAAGCCTCCTTGATTCGTGACCCGGTGCCCCACTCCGAAATTTTGGACAAGATTGATCGCTTTTGCAGCGAAGACGAGCGCGATCGCGCCCTCACCCAAGAGGTGTTGGTGTACCTGAGTGTGTTGATCAAAGCCGATCCCAGTCTCTTTGATGGGTTGCTGACCCTGCGGGTCGGGTACCTGATTTTGCTGCTCACCAGTGAGCTGGCCCGCGAAGCAAACGTCACCCGCGACGAAGCCTATGACCGCCTCACCGCCCTCAGCCCCCACGACATTCAAACTCGGCTGCGGCAGGTGCTGGCCAGCTACAGCGGCCTCAACCGCAGCTTGTATAAACGGGAATCGCTCCATGCTAAGGCCCAGAAGCCGGTGACCTGGGGGGTGGTGCCCAAGCAGGTGCCTGAACAGCTCACCGAGGTGGACTGGTGGCGGCAGCGCCAAATTGATGGGGAGCTCACTCGCCTCCCCCAAGATTTTTATCAGGAGGTGTGGGAGTTACTGCACCACTGTGATGGGGTGGTCATCGGCGACAAGCTCGATCGCCGCAATCGGGTCGATAGTCGGGCGGTGCTGGCGGAAATGACCCCCGGCGAGGCCAATTTTGCGCGTCGCCTTGACCATTTGCTGAATAAGATCCACGCGCCGGAGTATCGCCACATTGCGGTGGAGGCCCTGCGGGAGCTGGCGGCGATTTTTAAGGACAACCCGGATCTCCAGTTCGAAGATCACATTGTCTTGGATGTGTTGATTGGCCATGGGGTGCGGTTGGCCTGGATTGAGGGGCACCCGGAGCGGGTGGGGCGATATGAGGGGCAAAAGGCGGCGGCTTGGTCGTCGTTTTATGGGCGATCGCCCAAGGACTGCGCCTTATTTATGGCGAAGGCGTTGCAGTTTTTGGTGGAGTTGGCCGAAGCCGACGACGACCCCGTTTCGGCTTAATGGATCCATTGTCGGGGCACGAGGGATTCAATAGCCAACCTCAGGAAGAGGCCCTATGGTTGTGCCCTGTTTGCCCTAAGGCGGCTCGCGCCGTAGATGATGTGTTCACCCATTCTTTGCAACCCGAGCGTCTTACCCGATGAAATTACGCCTGTTATTTCTGTCTACGCCCATTGGTCCCCTTGGTTCTGGTCAGGGGGGTGGCGTCGAGCAGGTTGTTCCTAACCTAGCCAATATCCTGCAACAGCGGGGGCACGCGGTCACCATTGCGGCCCCCCAAGGGTCTGTCGCCGAGGGGGTCGCCGTGGTGCAGGTGGCGGGGAATTTGCAGCCCACGGCCCACCACCAAGGCCGGGATGCGGGCATTGTTTTGCCGGGGCGATCGGTGTTGGCCAATATGTGGGACTACGCCTTACAGGCTCGCGCCCAGTACGATTTGATTGTCAATTTCACCTACGATTGGCTGTCGTTTTATTTGACGCCCTTTGTAGATCAGCCCGTGGCCCATATGGTCAGCATGGGATCGTTAACCGATGCCATGGATGCAGCCATTGGTGATGTGGCAGAGCGGTTTCCGGGCACCATCGCCATGCATACCCATGCCCAAGCCAATACCTTTACCTTTGGCAGGCATTGCCGCATTTTGGGTTGCGGCCTGGATATTTCTCGCTATAGCTTTTGTGAGACCCCTGGCCCTTGGCTGGGATGGATGGGGCGAATTTCGCCCGAAAAGGGATTGGAAGATGCGGTGTTGGCGGCTATTCAAAGCCAGTACCCCCTGCGGGTGTTGGGCAAAATGGAAGATCCCGCCTACTGGGAGAGGATCCATACGCAATACCCCAATCCGCCCATTGAATATCTGGGATTTCAGCCCACCGATCAACTCCAGGCCCTGGTGGGCAAATGTCAGGCCCTACTGATGTCCCACCGCTGGGTAGAGGCCTTTGGCATGGTCGCGATTGAAGCCCTCGCCTGTGGGGTTCCGGTGATTTCTTACCGGCGGGGGGGACCTGCGGAGATCATTACCCACGGCAAAACCGGTTGGCTCGTGGAGCCGGACAGTGTCAGTGGTTTGGTGGCGGCGATCGATCGCATTCCCCGCCTAGACCGTCGAGCTTGTCGGCAACAGGCCGAAGCCGAGTACTCCCTGGCGGCCATGGGTGAGCGGTTTGAGCAGTGGCTTTTAGATATTTTGGCTGCCCCATCGCTGCCCTAGGGGCAACGCCCCGTCCGTCGCTGGGATCATGATGCGAGGGGGGTGATACGGCGCTAAGACCCATGCCCGAAAATTAAGCTGGCACCTCACCTATCCTCCCGGTGGCCCTAGCGTTAGCCGCGCGATCTCACGTGCCCAATTGGTACCGACAACTTATCTTGGATGGGTAAGGGGTGTCCCAATGTTTCAGATATCCAAGCGACCCAATCATGCCACCTACAGAGTTACGCATCGTCACCTTTGTTCTGTTGGTTGTGCTGAGTGCCAGTGAAGTGTTTTTGGCGTACAACGTCCTCTATACCGAGGGTGAACTCATGCAAGCGTTGTACTGGATCTTGGTTGGCATTAATGTCCCTCTCTTTGCGATCGCTCTCTGGAAACCCAAATGGAGCCTGTGGGGCGGCCTCATTCTGGGGGCGCTGTTACTGCCCTGGCAATCCGCAGAAAATCGTAAATGGGCACAAATTCACGAAGAGGTGGTGGCCATTATTCAGTTTGCTGAGGCGGTGCAGAACGATGCGGGTGACTACCCCAATTCCTTATCAGGGTATGACTTTAAGTGAGGGTGGACCGACAAACACATTACCTATGGCAGCGAAGGGGATTTCTACCAAATTTCCTACTTTATGGATCATCCCAGCATCAGCTATTGGTACGACCCCAAAGATGGATTTGGCTATTACCCCGATTAATTGCATTCCCTGCCGAGCACCCTGGCGATGGCTCAACCCAACCTGATTCAACAAATCACGCTTGCCTTTAACCAGGTGCCATATCCCGGTGACGACCATCTCACCGATAGCACCTACGGCGAAGAACCCGCAGCTTTAGTCAAAGACTTTAGTGGCAAAACCAACTGGCAAGATCTTTCCCCAGAATTTCTCGATCAGGCCCCAGATGGCTGGGGCACGGCGTTGTGCTTTTTCTCTGGGGCGGCGCTGTGGTTTTATCTGCCCGCCTATCTCATTGCCGATATCAAAGGGCAGCTCTTCATCGCTGACCCCACGGTCAGGCTGTGCATGGGTCTGACGCCCCTAGGCGGTATGCAAAAAATTGCCCAAGTGTGGGGTGGCGGCACTATGGCAGAGTATGCCCGCAGAGACTTTGCACCCTACGATGCGCAGCAGGTGCAGGCGATCGTCGATTACCTGTGGTGGCGGCGAGACATCGACGATACTGGCGGCGACATCATCGTCGAGCAGGCCCTAGAGCATTACTGGCTAGAGCGAAGTGTGGATTGACTTGGGACCAGATGGCTTTGGCCCTCTCCCAGACGCACTGAAACACCTTGAAGTACCCTGTGGACCCGTAATGATGCCTATATGGGAAACGCTTCGAGAATTTTTGGCTCTCGCCGAAAGGTGCCCAGCCGCAACACCTAGGCTGTCGCTTGACCTTTCGTTGACAACAAAAAAGCCACTTGTTAAGACAAGCGGCTTTTTTGGTTTTGGTGGCGGGGCATGGATTTGAACCATGGACCTTCGGGTTATGAGCCCGACGAGCTACCAGACTGCTCTACCCCGCGTCGGCTTAATCAGTATAGCGATAAAATCACCATTTGCGTGGGTGGCACGGAAATATTGGGTTTTTAGTCTTTACAGCAACGCTAGCTCTCCTTGGATATCTAAGCGTTTGTATTGGCCTAACACCATATAATCGGCAGCTAGGGCCTCGGAGACATCCGGGGTAATCCATCCCAGTTGACGCAAGAGATGGACCGCCACAGCCGACTTGGCCCGCTTGGACCCATCCATAACCTTGATGGCTAGACCGAGACCTTGACCGACCCGACCCACACATTGAATGCCCTCAGCGCCGGACTTGCTGACCAACTCCCCTTGGGTTGCACGCATTAATGCCGTATCAAAGGCATTGGGACCGGCCACCAACTCAGGGTGATGGGTCATCGATCGCACAATCCGTTCCATGGCGACGTTATCGCCAGAGGCCAACTGTGCAAAGAGAGAGGCCATCTGGTGAATTTGCAGCACATAGGTCGGCACGCCGCAATCATCGTGGGCACCAATAAACTCGTCGGGGGGCATCCCCAGCAGCTCGGCCACTTGCCCCAAAATCAGGGTCTGTAAGGGATGGTTACGATGCAAGTAACTCTCTAAGGGCCACTGGCGTTGCTGACAAACAGCCAGCATCCCAGCATGTTTACCCGAGCAGTTGTGCTCTAGGGGGCTTTTGTGCCCCTTTGGGGTCGGGCATTTCAGCATTGAGGGATCAATATTGGCCCGCCAAAGAATATGGAACGCCTGCCGGACTTGTTCCAGCGTGCCTTGGTGGGAGGCGCAAATCACCGCTAAGTCACGATCATTCAAGCCGTACTGCTCCATCACGCCTGAGGTGGTGACGGCTAAGGCTTGAAAGGGCTTGAGCGCAGAGCGCACAAATGAAGCTGTTTCGGCACTGCCGGCCACGGAGAGCGATCGCCCACGGGCGTCACATACCACCGCATGGGCCACATGCACAGATTCCACAATGCCTTCTCGAAGGAGTTGGACTTGCAGCTCCTTCGACTGATAGCGATTGTTTCTACTCATGGCCAATCTCCATCTGTTTTAGACCCGCCATCATGAATTCTGCCGTCAAAACAACTGGTTTTATAACAATTGCCATGTCGCGGTTAAGCCCATAAAGAGAATGGCGATCACCCCAAAGGTATTGCGAACCCGTCGCAGAATGGGCTTGACTTGGTAATCCATAATCAAGCGATCGCGACTCAGCACATCCTCGGGTTTTATCCAAATTTGACCATCGTACCAGCCCGATTCCTCATAGGGCACATCTGGGCGTTGCAGCCGCCGCCCCACATGTAGCCAACCCACATAAAGCTGGACTAGGGCCAGTATCGGGAGAATTAACGCCCCAGCGGTGGCCACTATCGTAAACGGAATCGGTACTTTCCCTGGCGGGAAACTCACGGCGGCCACTGGGCCAGCCACAATCCAACTCAGCCCCCACCAAATCACCAGGGGCCGGATATAGCCCATCAACGCGCAACTGCCCCACCGATAGAACCAGGAATCCCGCATGGATTCATATTCATTGATGGGAAGCTGCTCAGGGGGAACGGGGCACCGAGACGACGTTGCAGGCATAGTGCAGAAGCTTCCATCACACTGAATTACCATAGCGCTAATCCACTGGGCTTCAGGGGTTAGGGCGATCGCTGCTAGGGGCGAAGTCTACCGTTTCAGCATGGCCCCAAAACGCTTCCAAGTCGTAAAATTCCCGTTCTTCTGGCATGAAGACATGGGCAATCACTTCACCATAATCCTGGAGGACCCACCGCCCTTCGCCTTGCCCCTCTGTACGGAGGGGTAAACGCCCTAGGGTCTCCTCGACCAAGGCTTCAATCGTGTTGCAGAGCGCACGTACCTGGGCCGTCGAAAAACCGGTCACAATGACAAAGTAATCTGCGAGGTAAGAGACCTCACCAACCTTGAGAATGCGAATATCGCCCCCTTTGCGCTCATCTGCCGCTTGGGCAATGATCTGGGCGAGTTTTAGAGCGTCATCAAGATGCTCTGGCGTCGTCACGGGGGCCTCCACTGAAGGCGTTGAAGTGGAAGAGTTTGTCATGGGTAGGCCAAAATCCTCGGCATTGGATCAAAGGGGTATAACCCCAACGATAACGATTTCCGTCTAACAACGGTGCGTCGTGTTTCGCAAGATGTCGTTTTCTATAGCTGTCGCCACTTAGGTTAGGACAAGACTGCAACCCAAATTGCTTCTGCATCTAGGATCAGAGCGATTCTAGATGTCTTAATGCAATTGGTGACTGCTATAACAATGCTGTTTTGCCAAAAGAAACGCATTACGGGTCAAAATAGCGCGGGGATGAATGGGATAGCTTGTTTCCAGGAGATATTTTAAGGAAGCCACGCAGGTCTCGTACACCGCTGTCGGGAGATGCTCGTAACTGAGTTGCCGTAAGCGCTGCAACTCGGGTGTAGTCCCTCGACCGGGTTCTAAACTATCGGCCAAATACACCACACTGCTCACCGCATCCATATCGGGTGCGCCCAAGGTGTGATTGGCGATCGCCTGCAACACCCGCTCATCCTCCACGCCAAAGGTCTCTCGGGCAATCAGAGCCCCCACCGGGGCATGGAGCAAATGGGGACTTTGGCGCTCAGCGGGATCGATCTGCCAACCCGCTGTGGTCGCCATGGCCAACAGCCGCCGCGCTGGAAAACACTTCGCCAAATCATGCATTAATCCTGCCGCCTGCACAGCGGCCAGATCTAAACCATGATGGCGGGCCAAAGTCATCGCCATGGTTTCTACGCGCAAGATATGATCCAGTCGCTTTTCAGGTACGTTCTGGCGCAACCAGTCCAATACCGGTTGCCGTAGGGACTTGCTCAAGGGATGAGGAACCATTTAACAAAAATCAAGCGGGGTAAACGTCACGATTTACCATGGGTAAGGCAGCGTCAGAGCATCCAAAAGGGACTCCCCCATGGTTCCCATTGGCCGCAGGGGCATTACTGGTGGTGTTTTCATAACGCTCCCAGAACACTGCGGTGGCCACGACGCTAGCCTGTTATTGCAAATTCCAGCCTTAGCCGCCCAATCCCAGGGGCAGCATGTATCATAAAGCTCACCTTTTGGTCCAGGCTTCTGCCTGGGTCCATTACCTGTAGGAGGACCCCCATGACCGTTACCTACCAGGTCATTATCTTGGCGCTCTTGATCACCTGCGTCCTGAGCATTGTGATCGGTTATCTCATTGCCCAAAAGCGATTTCAGCAACAGGAAGACGTCCTCCAACAGAAGAGTCAAGACCGCTTAAAGGCGACGCAAACGGCCCATGAGCAACGACTTCAGGATGCGTTATTTCAGGCTAGGCAGGACTATGAGGCGCAACTGGCCCAGCGGATTGGGCATTACCAAGATCAGTTTGACCAAAGCCTGTCTGAGCGAGAACAAGAACACCAAACCCGCCTAGAGGTCTGGCAACAGGGGTTTGCGTCATCCTCGGGCCAGCCCAATCATGCCGCCGCTGGTGGCACCGCCGTCGGTACGTCCCCAGAAGTCTTACAACTCAAACACCAGTACGAAGCCCGACTCAAAGAAGCCGCTCAAAAGCTACAGCAAGCCTATGAGCAGCAGTTGGCCCAACGCGCCAAGGCGACCACGGCCGACCTGCAGCAGGCCTATGAAACGAAGCTGGCCCAACAAATCGAGCATTATGAGGCGCACCTTGCCCAGCGAGTCACCCAGTTAGAGGCAGAGTTTGCAGCCCGCCAAGACGCCATGGCCGCAGATGTTACGACAGGGGTATCCCCCGTCGAAGACAGCCCTGCCCAAGCCAGCGAGGTCGAGGTCTCTGAATTTCCCCAGGCTTCCCCCAGCGAAATTATGGGAACGAGCAATAACGAGCCGACGATCACCTTACATCGGCCGTTTTCTCCCATCGGTTCTGACCCTAGCCCCAGCCCCGCCAAGTCACTAGACTTTGATACTGTAGACAGCCAAGGCAACCTGCCCTCGGCATCAGATCACCGCTATCGAGAGGATGAGCCATCCCCAGCCCCATCAGCTGCAGAGCAAATCATCGCTGATCTGGCGGAGCTAGAAGAGATGCCTCAACTGCCTAACTCAGACCCATTCCTAGATCAGTTGGATGACTTGCCTGATTTGCCGCCAGGGGAACCGGTGATTGAAATCGAGCAGTTGGATGATTTAGATTTAGACGACATTAGTCAACTCAGTTAAGCGCAGGCTTGCACTCATGGCCTGAGTAACCCCTATGGCCGTGCAAGTTCACCAGCGCCAAGGGCCGCCGACTGGGCCGCGCTAGTCCCTTGGGGGGGAGTAATCGCGTTTTTCAAGCATCCTCTACCCTGACTTGGTATCGTATCGACTGAGACGTATTTACCGAACGAAGGAGTTTGCTATGTCCCGCGCTGTCATGGAAACCAATAAAGGCACCATCACCCTAGAGCTGTTTGATAAAGAAGCGCCTAATACGGTGGCCAACTTTGTCAAACTCTCTAAGGAGGGGTTTTACGATGGGCTCAATTTTCACCGGGTGATCCCCAACTTTATGGTTCAGGGGGGCTGTCCTAAAGGCACCGGTACCGGCGGCCCTGGCTACCATATCAAGTGTGAGATCAACCCCAACAAGCACCTGGCTGGCACCCTATCCATGGCCCATGCGGGCAAAGATACCGGCGGCAGTCAATTCTTTATTTGCCACAGCCCCCAACGCCATCTTGATGGGGTACATACGGTGTTTGGCCAGACCCAGGATATGGATGTGGTGAATGCCATTCGCCAAGGGGACAAAATCACGTCGGTCACGATCTCAGAAGGGTAAACCCGTGGCTGATTACCAACCGTCACTGTTATCTCAGCAGGATTTGCGGGCTGCTGAGGTTTCTTGGGCCTACAACCAGGGGGTGAATCGCGAGCCACCGCTCAAGGCGATCGCCCTGCAGCAATGGAAGCAGCGAATCCAAAGCTTTCAAACCACGGTGCGCATGGGGCCAGGGAGTAACCAAGGATCTTTATTTGATACGGGTGACCCAGTTTCGCCTGCTGACAGTATCGAACCCTTTGGTTTACCCCAACGCAATGCCGAGTTCTGGCGAGAGCAGTTTCATGAGGCGGGGGAATCAGCCCTGTATTTTGTGGTTGACCAAAGGACGACCCTATTGCTGTATGTGGGGGAGACGGTCAAAGCCAATCAACGGTGGAAGGGCACCCATGATTGCAAGCGTTATATCCTCAGCTACATTGAGGCCCATCGCACCCATGGTTTACCGGTCGAGGTCAATATTGGGTTTTGGCCCCATGCCCCCAGGCAGCGGCAACCCCGTCAAGCCTTAGAGTCTGAGCTGATCTATAAGTGGCGATCGCCCTTTAATAAGCAAAACTGGCGTTTTTGGGGTACTCCGTTTGTTGGTCAGTCGTTATCCGAATCCTGATCCTGAGCGGGACTCTCCTATGGCTATGCCCCTATCGCTATGACTGTTGCCTCCCCCGTTGCCCTGCTGAGATCGCTGTTTGAGACCGCAGTCAGGGCAGCCCAACCCGATCACCGGATTCCCGCCTTTTTGCCCCCACCCCCAGTTGGCAAAACGGTGGTGGTGGGGGCGGGCAAATCCGCCGCCGCCATGGCACGGGCAGTAGAACATGCCTGGCCTAGGGACCTGAGCGGGGTGGTGGTGACCCGCTATGGCCATGGGGCACCCACCCAACACATTGACGTTTTAGAAGCGGCCCATCCTGTCCCCGACCAGCAAGGGATGGCTGCTGCCGAGCAGATTTTGCAAACGGTTGCCCCCCTAGGGCCGGATGATCTGGTCATTTGCCTGATTTCCGGTGGCGGGTCGGCGCTGCTGACCTTACCGCCTGTCGGTATCACCCTCGACATGTTGGCCGATATCAATCGCCAACTGCTGCGCTGCGGGGCCGACATTCGGGACATGAATACGGTGCGGAAAAACCTATCCCGTTCTTCCGGCGGGCGGTTAGCGGCGACGGCATACCCCGCCCAGGTAGTATCGCTGATTATTTCAGACGTGCCGGGGGATGATTTGCGGGCGATCGCCTCTGGCCCCACCGTTGGTGACGCGGCGACCGCCGCCGATGCCATCGGGATTTTGCGCCATTACGGCATTGACCTGCCGCCCGTCATTTTGGATTATCTGGAGCGTGATCCCAATCCGGTGATTCGCCCGGATGATGTTCGGCTGAGCACGACGCAAAATCATCTGATTGCCACCCCCCAGCAATCCCTCGAAGCTGCCGCTGAAGCCGCCCAAGCCCTTGGCTATACCCCACTCATCTTGGGTAACGCTATCGAGGGGGAGGCCAAGCAGGTGGGCATCGTCCATGGGGGGATTGCCTGCCAAGTCGTTAACCATGGGCAACCGGTGGCCCCCCCCTGCGTCATTCTCTCAGGGGGCGAAACCACCGTGACGGTCACGGGAGAGGCCGGTAAGGGCGGGCGCAACTGTGAGTTTTTGTTGGCTTTAGCCATTGCGCTCAATGGGTGGGAAAAGGTGTGGGCGATCGCCTGCGATACCGATGGTATTGATGGCAGTGAAACCAATGCGGGGGCGGTGATTTCCCCCGAGAGTTTGCACCGGGCTCAGCACCAGGGGCTGCTCGCCACGGACTATCTCAGCCGCCACGACAGCTACAGCTTTTTTGAGGCTATTGACGCCTTAGTCGAAACGGGACCTACCCTGACCAACGTCAATGATTTCCGTGCCATCCTGATTGAACCGTGATCCCTGCTGGGGCGGTCAACAGCGCTGGGGTTTGGTTCGCCCTTGTGATCGGTAATACCCGGCTCCATTGGGCGGCGTTTCAGGGTGAGGTACGGCTAGACACCTGGCATACCCCCCACCTGACCCCCCAGCAGGTTGCGCCATTCAGGGCTGATCTGGGCTCTGCGCGACAATGGATGGGTGTCGGTGCCGAACCGCAGCCCCCCCAGAACTACCCGGCGCAGCCCCCGCTCTATATGGCTTCGGTGGTGCCGACGCAGGCTGCGCTTTGGCAAAGCTATCCCTCCCTTCACACCATCACCCTCGACCAACTGCCCCTCCATAATCTGTACCCCACCCTGGGGATCGATCGCGCTTTAAACCTGCTGGGGGCGGGCGATCGCTATGGCTGGCCGGTATTGGTGGTGGATGGCGGCACCGCGTTGACCTTTACCGCCGGTGATCATCAAGGCCTAATCGGCGGGGCAATTTTGCCCGGTCTGGCGATGCAGTTACGGGCGCTGGGGGAGCAAACTGCAGTACTACCTCAGGTGCAAGTCACCCTAGACCCACCGCCCCGCTGGGCGACCAATACTGCTGATGCCATCCGCAGTGGGGTGATGTGGGGGCAACGGGCGGCGGTGCTGGATGCGTTGACGGCTTGGTGGCAAGCGTATCCCGATGGGCGGGCCGTGATTACTGGGGGAGATGGGCTGCGGATGTATGAAAGCTTGGGCGATCGCCCCCATCACGCCAGCTTGCACTCCGATCCCGATCTGCTCTTTTGGGGGGTGCAAGCTTATCGCAAGCACCTGTTTGGATGGGCGGATTAACGGTCAAGGGTTGCAGGGGTGATCGGTTTGGCTCTACTGACTCAAGGCCCGCAAAAACTGTTGCAGTTCGCCAAAGAGTCCCGGCTTGCGGGGTTTGCTGGGGGGCGCACCGTCTTGACCGGCAGGCCCATCGTCTTCACTCTCAAACAGTTTGGTAATCGTTTCGCCGGAGGGCTTCGTAGGAAACTCAGCCATGAGTTCATAGCTGTCGTCGGTGGTTTCTCCCCACACCTGCCAAGGACCGGGATAGCACCGCAAAATTGTTGCCCCTTCTAACGGTTGGAGGTAATAGCAAGATTCCAAGGTGCTGACAAAGCGCTCCCGCAGTTGTCGGGCTGCATAGCCGATGCCTACCACCGCAATGTCCTCTAGTTTGGGGTTCAGCATGACGATAGATTGGCCCATCGCCTCATTGCAAAACGCTTCCACCTCGATCACTTCCACCGCCGAAGGTTCAATGATTAAAAAGGCATCATCATCGGGCTCAATCCGGCCCTTTGCCTCATTAATGCCGCGAATACTAAACTCAGGGTTGCCCCAATCGCGTTTGGCCAGGGCTGCGGCCCCGGCATCGGGGAAATAGATTTTGAATTGCAGACCCATCTCCTCTAGCAGTGGGTAAAACTGCTGAGCTACGGGCATGATTTTGAGCTCTGGAATGCAAATCTCGACGAGAATGCGGGGAATGCCTGCCGTTAGGGCCGCTGCAGTGGCCGTCTTCGCCTGGGCGATCGCTGCTTCCAGACTCCGAGGTACTTCAGACAGGGATACTTCAGACAGGGGTACTTCAGTCATGGGGCAACCAATCCTAGACCTGAACAGTAAGGGGCTGAGGGAGGGTCTGCCCTAGCACTTGCCGTAGTACTAGGGCCGTCCAATCGATATCTTCGAGGGTGGTTTGGCGTCCGAGGGTGAGGCGAATGCCGCATTTGGCGGCGCGATCGCCATACCCCATCGCCTTCAAAATTGGGCTGGGACTTAGCTTACCACTGTGGCAAGCGGAGCCTGCACTGATGCCAATTCCCGCTAGGTTCATCTGGCGCACTAGGGTTTTACCGCTGACGGTTTCCCCATCGGCGGCGGTAATACAAAAGCTGACATGGTGGGGGAGGCGCTGGCGGCGATCGCCGGTCACCGCTAACCCGTCGTCGTCTGCTAACTGGTTAAAGAGGCGATCGCGCAGTTGAATTAACCGCAGGGTCTCAGTGGGCAACTCTTGAGCGGCGAGCGCTGCCGCCACCCCAAATCCTGCAATTGCCGGTAGCGCTGGGGTCCCGGAGCGGAGCCCAAATTCCTGGCCACCGCCCCCCAGCAGGGGCCGAATGTCGGTACCCGGTCGCACATACAAAGCGCCTGCCCCTTGGGGACCATAGAGCTTGTGGCTAGACAGGGACAGCAGATCCACCGGTAGGGTTTGCATATCGAGGGGGAGCCGCCCCGCCACCTGCACCGCATCGGTATGAAACAAGGCCCCATGACCTTGGGAGATCGCCCCCAGCTCTGCGATGGGTTGTAGGGTGCCCACTTCGCTTTGGCCATAAATAATTGAGACCAACACCGTCTCTGGGGTCAAAGCAGCTTGCAAATCCTGGGGATTTACCCGTCCCGCCCCATCCACGGGGAGCCGTGTCACCCGCCAACCTTGATCGGCTAAGCGCTGTACCGGCTCTGCGATCGCAGAATGCTCCACGCTCGAAATCACCACATGTTGAGGACGGCTGTAGCGCTGAGCCACCCCCAGCACGGCGAGATTATCGGCTTCGGTGCCCCCAGCGGTAAACACCAGGGCATCCATCGGGGCATTGATGAGCGCCGCGACTTGAGCACGGGCCTGTTCTAAAACCGTGGCCGAGCGATTTCCCCACTGGTGCAAACTGGCGGGATTCCCCCATTCGTTCGCCAGAGTGGCCTGCATGGCCGCGATCGCCTCTGGACGTGGCGGGGTAGTGGCGCTGTAGTCCAGGTAAATCTGCATAGAATATCGACCAACGGCAAATAACCCCCTGATCCTAGCAGGGGGTCTCCCTAGGCTGGATCTCTGTAAGATTAGAAACTGCTGAGGCTGCGCCCATGGTCGGGCGATGGGGCCGCAGGATGGCCACTAATCGTCTATGTTAAAATTCCGCCGAAGGGCATTTTGCCCTGCCATAGCCTTGTCTAGCGGGTTCATTCAGGAGCAAAGGTCATGCGCAAATTGCTTTGGGGCAGTCTTTTCGGACTCACTGCCGCAGTCAGTACGGCTTCTGTGGCTTGGGGCCATGCCTCCCAAACCGACTATTTTGTTGATCTGTTTTCTAGGGACTTGGTGTTAACTGCCAGCTACAGTACTGGCGAGCCGATGGTCGAGGCCGAAGTGTTGGTCTATGCCCCCAATGACGCCGAGACCCCTTGGGCTGAGACCGTCACGGACGATGGGGGTCAGTTTGTATTTGTGCCCGATGAAGCTTTGCAGGGTGAGTGGCGCGTTGAAATTACCGAAGCGGGTCACCAGGACATTTTGATCATCCCAGTCACGGACACCGGGATTGACTACATCAACATTAGCCAAGGTCCCCAGCAAGACCTGCACTACGCCGAAATGAATCCCGTCGGCCTCGGGGTGATGGCCGCCCTAGGCTTAGGGGGCTTGGTGATCACTCTCCGGCAGCGTAAGGTCTAGCCCCTGAGGGCATCGGTTCCAAAGCGGTTGCCCTCAGCAGGGGGACATTAGGGGTAGGGTGGCTAGAATCCGACATGCCGCCCTAATTGACGCTGCCCAGTACTAGGTCGGCGCTATTCAGCAGATGGGCGCGGTGGGCAGTCGGCATTGTTCTCACTGCCATCGGGCATGATCGTGCGACACAGTATGGCCGTTTCTAGGTCGGTGCCCACCACATTGGCATCAATGAGAACGGCATCGGTTAAATCGGCCCCCGTCAGGATGGTTCTGATCAGGCGAGCGTTAGACAGGTTGACCCGTTGCAGATTCGCCCCTGATAGATCTGCCCGAATCAAATTTGATCCATAGAGGTCGCTGTCTTGCAGATTAGCGCCAGTTAACACCGCATTCCCCAAGGTGGACCGCACCAGAGAAGCTTCCATAAATTGGGCTTCGGCTAAGATTGCCCCCTGGAAATTACTTTCGGTGCCGATAATGCCCGTAAAGTTGGCCTGGGTAAAATCGCCATCACTTAACTGGGCCTGGGTCAATCTTGCCCCGGTAAAGTTAGCCCCTTGGCCAGAGCTTTCCCGAGCGTCTACATCACTGAGGCGGGCTTGGGTGAGATCAGCTCCATCCAATTGAGTCCAACGCAAATCGGCTCTAAAAAAGGCCACATCCCGCAGGTTAGCATTGCGCAAATCGGCCCGCTGCAAGTTCACCTCTGACAGGTCTAAGCCTTGCAGAATAGCGGTTTGCAAATTACAGCCGGTGCATTGCCGCGTAATTAACAGCTCTTGGACGGGGGTAAATGCCTGGGCGAATTCTGGGCTGATGGAGCTGAAGGTGCCGGTGGCAATCATGGCCACCATCCCCAATTGCCAGGGTCGGTTGTGTCGTTGCCTATGTGCCATATCCTCTCCCGTCTCCAAATGCTGTTCCCCATCGGAGGGGTCCTAGGACCTATGATATCGGGCCAGCGTTGTTGATTGGCTCCATCCGCCTCGCCATTGGCCCCGCTCCCGCTATGCCTTGCGTTTTTGAGAAACACCGTGCAGAGGGAGAAAATGCTTCTACAATGACAGGAACTTTCACCCCCCGACTCACCGGACAGAACCGGGTAGCTGAGGCCGGATGAGTCCTCACCTTCCGATTAATACTGGGGTCCTCGACCTATCAGACTCATTGGCGTTTGAGCCTTAGCGATCGCATTCTATGGCCCGTTCTTCTCCACCGATTATGACTGGTCTGACTCCACCGAAGCCAAAGCGATGGCGCATTCCCTGGGGATGGGCATGGCCGGTGTTTTGGAGTGGCCTGATGGTCGGCTCAGGGGTCGTGGGGATTTGGGCCTTAGCTTGGTTAACCCGGATTCCGCCCCTGCCCAATTGCCAAGAAATCAACCGGTTTAGCTCTGACAATGAGCGCCTCATCTGCGCTGAAACCCAAATGCAGTCGGCCAGTGCTCAAGAGTTGGCCAATGCGATCGAATTGACGGCGGGTTGGCCTGAGGATCATCCCCTTTATGAAGATGCGTTTCCAATTTTAAATACCGCGTCCCAGCGCCTGTTGCAAAAGGCGACCCAAGCCAATCATCGGGGCGATCTAACGGCAGCCGTGCAATGGGCACAGAAAATTCCCTTAGACACGCCGTTGCGCCAGGACGCCCAAACGGCCATCTGGAATTGGCAGCAGGAATGGAAGGCGGGGGAGGCGATCGCCGCCAAGATTGAGCAACAGATCACGGCCCGGAGCTGGTCAGAGGCCACCACTGCGCTGCAAGATCTCAAAACCCTCGATAGTGACTATTGGCTCTCCATTCGATTTGGGGAGCTACAGCAAACCATCGCGCGGGAGCAGCGGGCCTGGTCACAAATTCAGCAGGCCCGCGCCTTAGCGGCTACCGGGGAACCGGCAGCCTTGGGGGAGGCCCTGTTGCTGGCGCAGCAGGTGGATCTCAATAGCCGTGGCTGGAGCGAGGCCAAAGCTGAAATCGATCGCTGGAGTCATAATCTGCTGCTCTACAGTTTTCAGCGCTGGGAAGTGGGCGATATCGATGGCGCTGTGGCGGCTGTGCAAAAGGTTCCTCCGGATCCGACCTTGGCCCCAGAAGCCCTAGATTTAATCCGATTTAGCCATGGCCAGAAATTGGCTCAAAAGGCCGATGGGTTTCAACCGGCTTACTGGCATCTGTTTTATCTGATGGAAGCGATTCAAGCGGTGGCCTCCATCCCGCCGAATAGCTCTTTTTACGAGGCGGCTCAAGCCGCCATGGCCGACTGGCAGGCCGAATTGGCCGATGCCCAAGCCCTACAAGTGGCCAATACGGTCGCTGGACTGCGCCAGGGTTGGTCCTTTCGCTATGCCACTCAAATTGCTGAAGCCATCTCCTTGGATCGGCCCCGACGGGGGCAAGCCCAGACGTTGATTGCCCACTGGCGAGAGGAAGTGGAGCAAATTCAAGATCGCCCTTATCTGATTCGGGGGCGACGCCTTGCCCAAAAAGGCACCATTGCGGCCTTACAATTGGCCATTGGCGAAGCCCAAAAGGTGGCCCTGGGCAGAGCGCTGCGCATTGAGGCCCAAACCCTAGTCGCCACCTGGCGGGATCAAATCGAAGTCATTGAAGATCAACCCTTCCTCAATGAAGCTAACGGCTTCGCCAGTGATGGCAAACTCAAAGCGGCGATCGCCGCTGCCGAGCGAGTCCAACCGGGTCGGGCTTTGTATGATCAGGCCCAAACCATGATTAAGGATTGGACCCAAACCATTCAAATTGCCGAAGACCGGCCCATTCTGGACAAGGCGACCGGTCGGGCCTACGAAGGGGCATTAACAGACGCGATCGTCATTGCCTCACAAATTGCCCCTGGTCGTGCCCTCTACAACGAAGCTCAGAACGCCATTGCTATCTGGGAAGCCGAACGGGAATATATTTGGTCCCTGGAAGCCGAAGATACCGCAGCCGAAGCGGAGGACACCGATTCATCCGATCGCAGTGTGTCCCCCAATGGCTCCAGCCCCCCCCCTAGAACCGAGCGTGACGATTCCCCATGACCGTGGTCCTGCATCTATTTTTGATTGATGAGGACCCGGTATTTCGACTGGGGCTCAAAATTTGGCTAGAGCAACAGCCCAATTTCCGTGTCATCGGCGAAGCCTCTACGGGGGAAGACGCGCTAACGCAACTGGCCAACCGACAAAGGGCCACGCCAGCTAGCGCAGCGGATGTCGCCGCTTGGGCCGATGCGTCTCCCTATGTGGATGTGGTGATTTTAGATCTCGGGTTGGGCCAAGGCGATCCGGGGCAATCCTCTGGGTTGCAGTTGTGTCGAGACTTAAAACAACGATTTTCGACCCTGCCAGTCTTGGTCCTCAGTGCCCAGGGGGACGATGTGCTGCAAGCCGCCGCCAAGGCGATGGGTGCGGATGGCTTTGGTCTACGCAGTTTGCCGGTACAGGAATTAGCTCGCCTCATTCAACGGGTGGCCAACCCTGTTGCGCCGCCCGCTGCGATCCCATTGCCCCCATTGCGCCCCTTTGCCCTGCCGAGAAATCTGCCGAGAAATCCGTTCCTGCGGCTGCGGCGATCGTGCTTACAGCAAATCACGGTGGCGATCGCAGATATTGAGACTCAACAAACCCAGGCTCCGGGCCTTTTGTATAAACCGGTATTGGCGGGACAACATCGCGAGCTACGTGCCGCCCGCTGGTTAATTCAGAAAATCCTGCCAGGGGATGCGACGACTGATCCCTCAGGACCCAACCTCTCAGACTCCAACCCCTGGTCGATCCCCCCGCTTGATCCATCCCCCTCAGCGGTAATGGCGATGACCCCAAACTTGCCTGCCCCAGGCATGATCCTGGCCAACATCCGCACACAGGTCTGTGAAGCCGTCTTTAGTAAGCTGCAATGTCCCTTAAACAATGGCAGCAATATTCCCTTGGAAATTGATATTTTGCGGAGCGATCGGGCGCGGGAGTTGCTCTATACCCTGCTGCGGGACTTCGAAGATTTGCTGGATGATCTGCAAAAGGCGCAATTATCCCCAGGTCAGGTGGTCGATAAGGCCCCCACCTTGCTCTGCGATCTGTGGCAAAAGGTCACGACCGACTTCTTTGGCCGGTATTACACCCCCCAAGGCAGCGGTTTAGAGCAACCCGTTGTCACGGCACTGGGCCGTGATGCCGAGGCGGTAAAACAGAGTGTTCTGAGTCAGATTCCAGATGTCGGCCCGCTTCTGGGGCATTTGCTCTTTGAGGAGCCCCTGATGGTGGATGGCATCGCTTACCCCGCCACTACCCCCGAGGCCCTCTACCGCAGTCAGCTCATCCTAGAGAATCTGCTGCTCCAGACCGCCTGTGCCGTGATGCAACCCCTGCTCAACCGCTTTGCGGATGTGGAACCCTTAAAAAAAGGGTTATATCAGCGGCGGATGATGTCTAGCCGAGATGTGGCGCGGTTTCGCAATGATCTGTCCTGGCGCTACCGGTGGGACAGCTTGGTGAATGAGCCCAAAGCCATTTTTGAAAGCCAGCGCCGCTTTTTTGCCTTCAGCCCAAGCGGTATTCAGGTGCAGTGGGTTTATGCCCCCCGTCACCAAGAACTCGAAACCCTCGGCGGCGTACCCTATGCCCTCACCCTCGCCTTAGAGGCCCGAGACGCGATCGCCCCCAGGGTCAGAACCGTGGTGTCTTTAGTGGGTAGCAGCCTGGTGTATGTGCTCACGGAGGTGGTGGGCAGAGGGCTGGGCCTCGTGGGACGCGGGGTGCTCAAAGGCATTGGCAGTGCTTGGCAAGACACCCGTATGGGGCAGCGGCGATCGCGGGATGAGGTTTAACGCCATCACCCTAGACCTTCGTCAAAACCGGCTGCTGGTCTTCACCACTGTTAGACTTATTCCGGATCCCCGGTAGCAGCTTGCTGGCGAGGGCATGGCTTTCTTCCATCATGTAAGACAAGAAGGTCTCGGCCACCACCGAGAGCTGTTTCCCTGCCAAGTGCGAGATGTACCACTGCCGCTCAATCGGGAAATGCTCGACATCTAGGATGGCAAACTCACCGGCGGTGCCTTCAGAGATGATCGTATGCAGCGACAGCACAGAGATGCCGAGGCCACCGGCGATCGCATGCTTAATCGCCTCATTGCTGCCCAGCTCTAACCGGACCCGCACTTCCACATCGTGTTCTTTTAACAGAGACTGGATCGCTTGCCGGGTGCCTGAACCGGGCTCCCGCATGATGAAGGACTCCCCGTCCAAAGTCTCAATCGGGATATTTTGCTGGCCCGCTAAGGGGTGTTCCTTGGGCGCTAAGACGACTAAAGGGTTATCGAGGAAGGGGTGAACGGTCAAATCGGGCTGCTCTAGGGGTTGGCTGATGATATATAAATCATCCTCGTTATTCACCATTCGTTCTTGAATCTGCTGGTGATTGGTCACCTTTAAGGAGATATCGATACCGGGGTAGCGTTGGCAAAAGGGACCGAGGATACGCGGCACAAAATACTTGGCGGTGGTGATCACCGCAATCTTCAACTGCCCTTGCTTCATGCCTTTAATGTCGGCAATGGCCATCTCAAACTGGTCGAGCCCTTCAAATACTTTCTGACAGGTCTCGAGCAGCTTTTGTCCGGCCTGGGTCAGGTACAGACGCTTACCAATTTGCTCGAATAGGGGTAGGCCAACGGCCTTGGTCAGTTGCTTGACCTGAATGGAGACGGTGGGCTGGGTGAGGTACAGTTCTTCTGCCGCACGGGTAAAACTGCCATGGCGAGCCGTCGCCTCGAATACTTTGAGTTGGTGTAGCGTGGCGTGGAACAAGGGCTTAGCTCCCCATAATGGTTAGCGGTTTTACTATAGATTTTATTCTATCAAACCATCCACTCAGTAACGAGAAACTCTATTCAAAAACCTTGACAACGCCAACATAAATATTGCTGAAGCATAAGGAATTGGTCACCCCAGCGGTTTTTGCCGGGGCAGGCTGGTGATTGGGTGATTTTGGCGGCCTTGCAGATGGGCGGCAGTGAAGATGCGGCAGGGGAGGCAAAAAATGGGCCAGGGCAATGGGCTCTTAATCGGATTTGGTGGGCTCTGGGCAATGATCACCGGGGCATTCTTTTCTCTGCCTGAGTTATCTCCCTGGGTGGGGATGGGCGGTATCGCGATCGCCGTGCTCTATGCCGCGATGGTCTGTCAGTTGCAACGACGTGCTATGGCAGTGGCGATGGGGCTGACGGTGTTGGGGGCGATCGCCTTGCCCAGCCCAGAAACGTTGCTGGTGAATGCGATCGTGGCGATGACCCTATGCCTCAACTTTTGGGTGTTTGCAGAGCTGGGCATCCCTTGGCTGCAACACCTGAATCAGCGGCAGGTTTTTTTGAGATTGGCCGGGCTATTTTCTGGCGCTTTGGGAACCGGTTGGGCGGTAGCCGTTTTGTTTGGATAGGTTTACGCCTGGTCAACTCATTGTTGTTAGTTGACCAGGCAGCAAGCAGTTTTGAGATCACTAGTATCGGGGTCTACCCTTTGCTGATTTGCCACAACAAAAACTGCTGTGTCGGCTGAATTGCAACCCCTTCAACCCCGTCCTGGGCGAACACATAATCCTTGTTTTGCCACAGGGGGATGTAAGGCACATCTTCCTTCAACAGCGCCTGAATTTCCTTGACTATCCCATCCCGCACCGCCGGATCCTGTTCCGCCCGCTGGGCCACGATCAGCTCATTTGCCTTCTCGCTGTAGTAGAACGAGCCATTACTTTGGCTGGCCCCCTCCTCACAGAGGGTGGCCTCAGAGCCCTTGTCACAGCTCAAAAACGGTTGGATAAAGGTATCCACGTCGTAGTAGTCCGGGTACCAGTTGGCTAATACCGAGGGATAGATGCCCTCGGAGATATTGCCCCAGAGGGTGGCACTCTCGGCGGTTTGCACCTCCACCTGTACAAGCCCTGGCAAGCCCGCCTCAAAGGACTCCTTGAAGGTGTTTGCCACAATCGCTCGGGTGGTTGATGCTGACGGATACCAAATTTCGAAGGTAAAGGGATTTTCTTCAGAGAAACCGGCTTCCTCTAGGAGGGTGCGGGCGGTTTCAAAATCGCCATCCCCGTTGGCACTCTTCATGACCGGTTCATAGGTATCAAAGCTGGTGGGGATCAAGCTGTAAAGCGGCTCTGACTGCCCTTGAAAGACCCGCTCGTCTACCAGCGGGCGATCGATCATGGCGGCGATCGCTTGGCGCACCCGCACATCATTCAACGGCTCAATTTTTTGGTTCAAGCTCATGTAGTTGACCACCGTCGTCCCCGCCTCGATCACCTGCCAACCGCCGGCATCTGCTTCCCGCTCTAGGCTGGCAATCTGGTCGGGGTCGAGGGTTTGGTAGGCCACATCCAACCCACCGGTTTTAAAGGTGTTGTAGAGGTTGGCCGAACTGGTGAAAATTTGGATGTCGATGCCTTCATTGGCGGGGGCTTCACCCCAGTAGTCTTCATTGACATCGAGTTTAATGGCGTCGCTACCAAAGCTGGCTAGCTTGTAGGGACCCGTGCCAATAAAGCTATCGGGTACGAAGCTGCCTTCAGCAATCTCATACCCATCCTCAGGGATCGGCGTGACCCCCCAAAAGGTGAGCAGGGAGGTAAACGCAGCAAAGGGATCTTTGAGGGTGAGGGTGAGTTCGTAGTCCCCAGTGGCTTCTACTTTGTCAATTTTTTCGGACAGTAGGAAGGCGGGGCGACCGCCGTTGTCCATAAACCGCTGGATCGAGAACGCCATCCCCTCTGCATTGAAAGGGGTGCCATCGTGGAAAGTGACATCTTCCCGCAGGGGAATGGTGTAGATGAGGCCGTCATCACTGACGGTCGGCAGCTCGGTGGCCAGTTGGGGAATCAGCTCGGTACTGCCCGGCTCGTAGGCATAAAGCTGGTCGCCTAGGTTATGGAGCAGAATGCCGGGGAAAATCTCGTAGGCATCGGCGGGGTCTAAGGTGCGGGCCGTTAACGTGGTGCCGATGGTGACGCGGTTGCTCGTGGGTTCGCTACCCGTGCCACCAGCCCCATCGTCGGGAGTCGAGCCGCCGCAGCCCACGACCAGTGCTAAGCAGAGGCTGAAGAGGGTGGTGAATTTCAGCAGCGAACGCCAGGGGCGACGCAGCCAGCGCTGATGACCTTTCAATAACCGAAACCATCCCAACAAAACCATCGCACCAAACCTTAGATAAGGACTCCCAGTGACGCAGCACCCCTCAGATCAGTTCCTCGGGAATCACCGCTAAATGCAGTAGTTGTACCACTCTGCCGCCGCAGTCTGTCAATCAGTCTTTTTCAATCTGGACCTATACCGTTGTGGCTACAGCCGCCGCTTCATCGGCTTTGGCCTTGGGGAAAAAGGTTTGGGTGATCAAAGCCGTGATTAAGTGGGTCAGTAGCCCGATGGGTCCGGCAAACAGGCACAGGGCTAAGGAGTGACGAGTGAAAATGCCCTCGGTTTGCCCTTGTAGGTAAATCCAGCGTCCCACAAACAAATCCATCACCACAAAGTGAACCCACCCTGTGGCCATCACCGGGCTATTGGCAAACAACCCCGCTAAACTGGCCAGGGACAGTTCGGGATCGGCAAATGCCTCTAAAACGGATGAGTCCAGGGTGACAAATAAGTACACGTATAGCCCTGCTAAGGCGACGTAGGGCACATAAGAATCCATCACCCTGCGAGTCACGGACCAATTGGGGAGCAGCACCATCAACCCCCAGAAGGGCAGCACAAATAGATTGGCACCGTTAAACATCAAATCGAGCAACTCAGGGGAAGGGTGCATCTAAACTCTCGCTTTGCAATCAATGTCAGAATAGCTAAAGAAATATTAACGTTATCTGCCCTATGGATGAGTCTTCTGGTCGGACAACTAAGTGGGTTAAGAGTTTGGGGCTAGGGGCTTTAGGGGGCGTTGCGATCGCTTTAGCTGGGTCTCTGTTTTTGTTTTGGGCAGAAATGCCTGCCAGAGAGGAAGTGGCGGCCCCCACTGACGAAACGGTGACCCCCACTGCCGAGGCTGACCCGGCCCGAGTGCCGGAAGCACCCACCGATCTACGGGCTCATCAACAACATGTCAGCGCTGTCCTGGCCGATCTAGATCGCGATGTGCTGGTGGCGAACTCCCCCACTCGGGGCAACCCTGATGCAGAGATCGTGATGCTGGAGTTTTCCGACTTTGAATGTCCTTTCTGCGCCCAGGCCACGGCGGAGGTCGAGACCTTCTTGGCGGATGCTGAGGATGAGGTGCTGTTTGTGTATAAGCATTTGCCCTTAGTCCAGATTCACCCTGAGGCGATCCCTGCGGCCCAAGCGGCCTGGGCAGCCCAGCAGCAGGGGCAGTTTTGGCCCTATCACGATGCCCTCTTTGCCCGTCAGGTGGAATTAGGCGAGGATCTGTATCTTGAGCTGGCCGAGGACCTCAAGCTGGATGTGGAGCAGTTTAACCGCGATCGCGCCAGTGAGGCAGCCAATGCGGCGATCGCCCAAGATTTGGCCCTCGCCCAAGAATTTCAACTCACCAGCACCCCCACCTTCATCATGGGCGAGCTACTACTACCTGGAGCCATACCGGCGGACCTATTTACTGAAGCCTTAGCGCGGTTAAAAGCCTTCTATGACGCCCAACCTTGAAGCCAGCAGAATTTTAGTTTTGAATGTGAAGCAGTTAATTCAAAATCCAAAAACCCAAATCCCCCTCGCCTACGCATCCGTATCCTCAATAAAGTCTGAACGGCGGTTGTCGGGGATGGGCCAATCGGGGTTTTCGCCACCGATGATGACCTCCTCAACCGCCACATAATCCTTGCTAAATTGCTGGAGGGCATTGATCAAAATGTCGAGGGCGATCGCGTCGGTTGTCCCCAGGTCAAACCAGCACCGCGCCCAGACCCCCTGGTATTCCAGCTCCCCCATGTTGTGCATTAGGGAGACCAAGATATCGCTGTCATCCGTCTCCCGATAAGGCATGTAGCTCACCTCTAGGCCCGTATCCTGCACCTGGAGATTCTCGGCATTAAAGCCCCCCAGCTTCCCTAAGAAAAACCAGGAGTCGAAGATTTCTTCGATGTACTGCTGCTCCATCGGGGATGGGGTCGTGATAAATCGCAGCCAAATCCAGATATTGAAAAAATCGCACTCGCGGAACTGAACCTGCATGGTGGTTACGGGTATAAGGATGATTGAGGCAGCGGGTAAAAAGCGTTACACATCCATTCAAAGGTCAAAATTAGAAATTCAAAAATTTTGAACTTTGAACGTCTTAAGCGGGTGCTAACTGCACCCCAGTGGGTGCAAACTGGGTCACCCAGAGCCCCAAGTCCGGATCCGGGAGGTGCGCCTTTACCTGTTGGGCGATCGCTTCGGCCTCGGTCCGCGTCTGGGTGAGGGTAAATACCGTTGGCCCCGACCCCGACATCAGGGTCCCTAGGCCCCCAGCCGTTGACATTGCTGTCTTGAGTGCGGTGACGGCTGGGTGGGCAGGCAGGACTGCTTTTTCCAAGTCGTTGTGGAGTCGATGGCCGATTTGGGTGCTGTCTTGATGGGCGATCGCCCCCACCATTGGGCCTGAATGAATGGATGCACAGCGATCGGCTGCCGTTGCGGCGAGGTCTAGATAGGTTTCCCCAAACTGTTCTCGATAGGTTTTATAGGCCCAGGGGGTGGAAACAGAGAGGCTGTTATATTTCCCCAGCACCGCGTACAGGTCCGTGAGGCCATGGAGCGCATCCAGTTGCTCCCCCCGCCCCGTTGCCAAAGCCGTGCCGCCGCTAATGCAAAAGGGAATGTCAGAGCCCAGTTGTGCCCCCAAATCTTGGAGTTCCTGCTGGGTCAGACCCAACTGCCAGAGCAAATCGATGCCCACCAGAGTGGCGGCAGCGTCGGCAGAGCCCCCAGCCAACCCTGCCCCAATCGGAATCCGTTTGTCGATGATGATGTCAACCCCCCCATGGTGGGCCGCCGCTTGGGGAAAGGTCTGAATCATCAGGGCCGCCGCCCGGTACGCCAGATTGGTGTGATCCTTGGGCACCTGCGGATGATCGCAATGCAGGTAGATGCCCGAACCCACGTGGCTCTGAACCGTCACGACATCGGCCAAGTCAAGGCTTTGCATCACCATGATCAGCTCATGGAAGCCATCAGGACGATGGCCCAAAATTTCGAGATAGAGGTTGATTTTGGCCGCAGCCCTCAACTCATACAAACCCATGCGCCATCCTTTCTCAACTGGCCTCACTACACCCACAAACCGGCCCCCAGATTCCAGGCTAGGGGAGATGATTCAGGGGGATAGCCGTTCCTTCAAAATCTTATTACTCAATGCCACCCAGGTGGCGACGCTGAGGTCTTCGGCCCGCACATTGGGGGCGATCGCTAAGGCTTCAAAATGGGCCAAGATCAGATCTCGCTCCATCAGTGATGACAAGGTATTGCGCAGCATCTTGCGCTTTTGCGAAAACCCCTGGGTGACCACCTGGGACAAGACCTTAACGTCCTCTGCCGGTTCTGGAAAAAGCCTAGGGGTTAAACGCACCACCGCCGACGTCACCTTGGGGGGCGGGGTAAAGGCTTTGGGCGGAACGGCACAAATCATTTCGCAGTCTGCCAAATACTGCACCCGCACGGTGAGGGCACCAAAGGCTTTGGTGCCAGGTCGCGCGCAGAGTCGCTGGGCCACTTCCTGTTGCACCAGCAAGACAATGCTGTCGAACGGGGTCGGATTCGGGGCTACAAAGGTGCCCAGCAATCGCTCTAAAATTGGGCCAGTGATGTAGTAAGGAATATTCGCCACCACCTTATTGGGGTTTTGAAAATCGGCATAGTCCGTTAGCAGGGTGGGCAAGTCTAGCTCTAGGATGTCTCCCTGGAGGAGCAACAGGCGATCAGTTTTAGGGAAGCGGCTGCGGAGCTTGCGACAGAGATCGCGATCAATTTCGACGGCGACCACAGGGTTCGCCTGGGCCAAGAGACGTTGGGTGAGCAGGCCGGTGCCTGGGCCAATTTCAAGGAGGCGATCGCCCGACTGCAAATCTGCCGCCGCCACAATATTTTTCAGAATTGCGTCACTGGTGAGCCAATGTTGGCCAAAACGTTTGCGGGGTCGAGCCTGGAAGGTCACAGCAAAATGGCTGAAAGGGACTATCTCTACAAGACTGTACCGGAAATGCGATCGGGGCCTGGAGAAAACAGGGAGACGAGTCCTCGATGGCGTAAATCACTTAACCCTGCCGATTGCTAGCCCCGTAGCCCTTCGTAAGCGTCCCTGGTACTACGCTGGCTGAGCGAAGTCGTTCGCAACGCGTCTCC
>CAYGVA010000026.1:0-32653 GCA_964353225.1 uncultured Leptolyngbya sp. | reverse complement strand
CCATATTACTCACCACTCGTTCTGAGGGCACCTTCAGGCGATCGGCCACCGCGTCTAAAATCCGTTGATTGGCTTGGTGCAGCAGCAGCCATTGAATATCGGCAGGGGTAAGCTCGGCTCTAAACAAAGCCTTTTCAATCACCTCAGGGACGCGCTTGACGGCAAAGCGATAGACTTCTTTGCCATTCATCGTGATGGGTTGATAGGTGCCCTTCTGAACGGTTTTACCCTCAATCAGAGGCTCTGAATGGGCCTCATACCGTAGATTTAGGCAGCCATTCAAAGCACCGTCACTGTGCATTTCGAAACCGAGCAAGCGATCGCGATCGCTTGCCTTCAAAACCACGGCCCCAGCCCCATCGCCAAATAAGACGCAAGTCCGCCGATCCGTCCAGTCTGTCCACCGGGAAAGGGCATCGGCCCCAATCACCAAAACCGTTTTATAAACGCCACTGCGCATATATTGCGCCGCCGTGACTAGGGCAAATACAAACCCAGAACAGGCTGCGGTCAGGTCAAACGCCACCGCCCTAGTTGCCCCTAACTGAGCCTGAACCTGAACAGCACTGCCAAACAAGTCATCTGGGGTCGAGGTCGCCAAAATAATTAGATCGACCGCTGTGGGGGCTATCGCCGCCATCTCCAGGGCCGATTGCCCTGCCGTGGCAGCAAGGTCAGCCAGGGAGCCATGGGCTTGGAGTAAACCGCGCTGCCGGATACCCGTGCGCGTTTGAATCCACTCATCAGAGGTGTCAACGACCTGACCCAATTCCTCATTGGTGAGGGATACCGGTAGCCTGGCAGAGCCACTGCCCACCAAGGAAACCCCGACTTGTATCTGCTGCACAATTAATCTCCATCCACTGTGGGCATTGCCACCCGCTGGTACTGCGCCTGAATCCGCTCCAGCACCTGGTGATCCACAGCTTCTTTAGCCAGCCGAATCGCATTGAAAACCGAAGGAGCCTGAGAACTACCGTGACTGATCACTGAAATACCAGCCACCCCTAGCAATAAAGCCCCGCCATGCTCGGCATGGTCAACCCGTTGCTTCACCCGGCGCAAATTATTTTTGAGCACTAGGGTCCCCACTTTACCGCGTGCCCCTCGGGGAAGTTCCTCTCGCAAAATTTGCAAAACCGCTTCGCCCACAGCTTCCGCAAACTTCAGGAGCACATTGCCGACAAACCCATCGCACACCAGCACATCGAACTGGCCTGACAACACATCTCGGCCCTCGGCATTGCCAACAAAGGGAACAACCGCATTATCGCTCAGGAGTTGGTGGGCACTGACCGACAGGTCATTACCTTTACTGGGTTCCTCGCCAATGTTGAGTAAACCCACCTTAGGATCATCTACCCCCAGCACGTAGCGAGAGTAGATGGTCCCCATCACCGCAAATTGTTCTAAGAACTTCGGGCGGCAGTCAACATTAGCCCCCACGTCTAAAATCAGGACTGATTTGCCCGCCATGACCGTTGGGAATACCGCTCCGATCGCTGGGCGATCGATGCCCTTGAGCCGACCCAAGCGCAGCAACGCCGCAGCCATAGCTGCCCCGGAGTGCCCCGCTGAAACAACGGCATCTGCCCGCTTTTTCTTCACCATATCCATCGAAACATTGATGGAGGCCTTAGGCTTACGGCGCAACGCACTGAGGGGTTCCTCATGCATCTCAATCGTGCCCTCAGCAGGCACAATTTCTAAGTTCTTTAAACCATCGACGTTGGAAGTAGAGGCACGGATCTGATCTGGATCACCCACCAGCAGGATATCGACATCCAGCTCCGCTTGTGCCCTGACGGCACCAGCTACAATCTCGGCAGGCGCATGATCGCCGCCCATCGCATCAACGGCGATTCGTGCCCGAGTCGCTACCATAGACTGAATTCTGTAAAAACTTCAAAGATTTTAGCAGACTACTCTTCCCCTGGTTCCACAATCCGCTGGAACAGATAACCGGTCCCTCGGGCCGTAAGAATTAATTCGGGGTTACTGGGGTCGTCTTCTAGCTTGGCACGGAGCCGTGAAATATGAACATCGACGACCCGAGTATCGACATGTCTTTCAGGGGTATAGCCCCAGACTTCTTGCAAAATTTCTGCTCGGGAGAAGGGTTCTCCAGAACGACTAACGACTAGCTCCAGCAGGCTAAATTCCATACCCGTCAGCCTGATGCGCTCGTTGCCCTTGTAGACTTGGCGCTTATTGGTGTCGATGCGAATATTGTTAATGGTAATCACCCCAGAGCTAGGGATGCCCGTCGCATTACCTTTTTCGACCCGCCTCAGCACGGAGCGAATCCGAGCCTCTAACTCCTTCGGGGAAAAGGGTTTGACGACATAGTCATCGGCTCCCAGCTCCAAACCGGTGATGCGATCAGCGACATCCCCTAGGGCCGTCAGCATAATGATGGGAATATCAGACTCTTTCCGGAGTTCTTGGCAAACCCCGTATCCATCTAACTTAGGCATCATCACATCGAGCACGACGAGGTCAGGATGGGCAGTGCGAAAGGTCTCTAGGGCTTCTTCACCATCAGCAGCGGTGACCACATCGTAGCCAATCATCGACAAGCGGGTTTCGAGAATGCGTCGAATGCTGGCTTCATCATCAACAACCAGAATCTTTTCTTTGGTGCTATCCAAGGGTCTTGCCGCTCCTACTGAACTCAGGCTCAAAAAACTAAATACTAGTTTGAGACTAAATGTTAATCTCTCTCAGTGAGCATTTAATCTCTAGATATAAAATCGCGCGTCATTATACGCAGCTTGATAAATATAAACCCTTACGCTGCAATGGGCTCATTGTTTTCCAGGCTCCTATAGAATCCTAGCGAGAGTTGTTAAGAAGAGTTACGAAAACCGTTTTTTGCTAAGTCGCTGGTCCCTAGCAGCCATTAGGTTCCTTTACATTCATTGGTTCTAACCTTTGTTGCCCTGAACTAACCTGACGGCCATGCTGCCAACGGCTTATCAGGAAACTATCAATCTCCTTACCCCATGGCTAAGTCGCGTTCGATCTTTGTGTGCAATGGGTGTGGGGCAGAGTCGCCCCAGTATTTTGGTCGTTGCCCCGTTTGTGGCAACTGGAACACCCTAGTTGAACAAGCACCGACGGCAGGGGACAGCAGCGGGAGTCAATTAGGGGTGGTGGTGGGGCGCTCTCCCCAGACAAGACGCAACGCCAAGGCGCAAGGTCCCCGTCTGGCTTTAACCCTTGACCAAATTGAAGATCGCCCCCAACCGCGTCGACCCTCTGGCTATGGCGAGCTCGATCGCGTCCTAGGGGGAGGCATCGTCCCCGGCTCCTTGGTGCTGGTGGGGGGTGATCCAGGCATTGGCAAGTCCACCCTGCTGCTGCAGGTGGCCAACCACTTATCCACCCAAATCCCGGTGCTCTATGTTTGTGCCGAGGAGTCTGGCCAGCAGGTGAAGCTGAGATCCCAGCGCCTCGGGATTGGCCGAGGGGTAACGGATCATGGTCCTGAATCAGAAACCCTAAAGCATCCTGACCTTTACCTGTTACCTGAAATTGATCTAGAAACCATCTTGATGGAGCTGGAGGCATTACGCCCCCCAGTCGCTGTGATCGATAGTATTCAGGCTCTGTATTACAGTGCGTTGACCTCGGCCCCCGGTTCGGTTTCCCAGGTGCGGGAATGTACGTCGGCCCTGATGCAGTTGGCCAAGCGTGAGGATATTACCCTCTTTATCGTGGGCCATGTCACCAAAGAGGGGGCGATCGCCGGCCCTAAAGTGCTAGAGCACTTGGTTGATACGGTGCTCTATTTTGAAGGGGACCGCTTTGCTAGCCACCGCCTGCTGCGATCGGTGAAAAACCGATTTGGGGCCACCCATGAGCTGGGGGTATTTGAAATGGTGGACAAGGGCCTAGAAGAGGTCACGAACCCATCGGAGCTGTTTTTGGGGAACCGCGATGAGGCGGTACCAGGAATCGCCACCATCGTCGCCTGTGAGGGCACCCGTCCCCTGGTAGTGGAGCTCCAAGCCCTGGTCAGCCCTACCAGTTACAGCTCCCCCCGGCGAACCGCCACGGGGATTGAGTACAACCGTCTACTGCAAATTTTGGCCGTGCTCGAAAAGCGGGTCGGCATTCCCCTCTCCAAGCTGGATGCCTATGTGGCGTCTTCAGGGGGGCTCAGCGTGGGAGAACCGGCTGCCGATTTAGGAATTGCCATCGCCGTTGCCGCCAGCTTTCGAGACCGGACGGTCGATCCCTATACGGCCCTGATTGGGGAAGTGGGATTAGGGGGACAGGTGCGCCCCATTTCTCAGTTGGAGTTACGTCTTAAGGAAGCCGCGAAGTTAGGCTTTAAGCGGGCGATCGTGCCGAAGGGGCAAGGCGGCATCGACAGCACCCTAGAGGTTGTTCCCGTTAGCCGGGTGATGGACGCGATCGCCCTAGCCCTAGGCGGGGCTTCTTGAGGTGGTGAACTCATAGCGCCCCCCTTCTTCCTCTTCTTGCCATTGGGGCGCGGCAAAATGGCCGTCATCCAGGATGTGTTGAATCACCCCTTGGATCACCTGCCGTAGTCGCTGCTGGTTCCCACTGTAGTCAACGGTAACGGTCAGCACGTAGCGCTCATCATCGATTTTGACCGCCACGCTACTGCCAATCATCTTTGAATTTTGACCAGTTTTTTCACCAATCCAGGCGACGCGCTCATTCTTGAGTTGCTTGATGGCTTTGTAGCCAAAATCCCAGTCATACTGCCCCACCAGCGCATCCAAAATTTCCCCATCACCGGGATGGGTAAAGGTATAAATCTGCCGCATCATTTCGGTGACTTCGTTGGCGGTCATGGTGTTGGGGCCAGATCCCCGATTGCGGGTGGGGTAGGTACGATTGCCCACCAACTTGGTGTGCACCGTTGTGCCGGGATAACCCAACTCCGCCAGGGTGGTGTTGATATACTCCCAACCCATGTAATCCACCAGCTGATTGGTCGCGATATTGTTGCTCTCTTTGATCATGCGCACCATCACCTCTCGTAATGAGTAGGTACGGTCCACAAAAATCTTGGCCCCGCTAGCGTTCTCGGTCCAGTTATGGGGATCGACATACACATCCTCACCCAGATCCAGATTCTCGGTGGTGACCTTATGCATCAAGGCTACGGCCATGGGTAGCTTGATCAGGCTCGCCGGACTCGCCGGAGGGACATCCCCCTGAAAGTGGCGACATTCCCCAGACAAATGACAAACCGAAATCCGGATCGCTCGGGCGGGTCCTGCTTCTTCAGCAATTTCAGCCAAAAAGTCAGACTGACGGGCATCCACATCGACCGTTACCAACATCGCAATGTCGTGATAGTCTGCTGCTTTACCCTGGGCTTGCCCCCATAGAAAGGACTGCTCTGGGATGGCGCGGAGGTGCGCGATCGCCTCTCCCCATAACGCCTCCTGTGTCTCTAAGGCATCAAGGGTGACCGTGTCGGTCCGACTCCGATCTCGCACTCGAATCGCTTCGCGGGCTAAATCCAGAGCTTGGTGGTAATCCGCCGCCGCTGCCGTCTCTAGGGCCACGCGCTGATCCACCTCGGTAGACACCTTGGCGAGGGCAAAATAGGGCTCTAAAACACCCACATCGCGGGTCAATCGCAATGCAGGTTGACCCGCTAGTTGTTGCTTAATGTGTTGCTGTAAGGTCTCTAACTCAGATAAGTTTTCAGCCGCTCTCGCCTGCAACAGCAAGGGATGTTCCGATGGACTGAGGGGCTGATCTGGGGAAGCTGCCGTTATTCCTAAGATGATTAACCCGGCAGTATTCAACACGACAGCCGCAGGACGCCAAAACCAGCGCATAAAAATCATCTCAAGCCATCTCAACAGAGAGTTATAGCGAGTACAACAAACTTAACTCAGGATTATGAAATAATTTAACCCTATTTCAAACCACCGGTTTGTTGCCTGGGATACGCAGCCTTGGCAGGCCAATTTGCTCTACCCTGCCCCCAATCTTTTTGCCATTGTCGGCTCTGACAACTTGAGCGCGGTGCTGTCATTGCCAGGTTGTATCGATTCAGGATAGGCCAACTAGACCAAAACCCCAGATCGGGGCGCGATAAACGCCCTACGCTTCCTATACTGATACTCTGATGCCCACACCCCACTTGTTTGCCGAGGCTGTTTCATGTCGTTGATTCGCGAGTTACACCGTCAACTCACCCAAAAAGATCGTTCTGCCGTTGAGATCACCCAGGCTTATCTCTCTAAGATTGAGACCCAAGAACCTCAACTCCGCAGCTTTTTAACGATTACGGCGGATCGCGCATTAACCCAAGCTCAGCAAATCGATCAGAAAATTGCTGCCGGGGACGCCATCGGCCCGTTAGCGGGTATTCCCATTGCCCTGAAAGATAACCTCTGTACCTTAGGGGTCCAAACCACCTGTGCATCCAAGGTGCTCGAAGGGTTTATCCCCCCTTACGAATCTACGGTCACCCAACGGTTGGCAACCGCTGGCACCATCTGCCTGGGTAAAACCAATATGGACGAGTTTGCCATGGGCAGCTCCACCGAAAATTCGGCCTACCAAGTGACTGCCAACCCTTGGGATATCACCCGCGTGCCGGGGGGATCATCCGGCGGATCAGCGGCAGCGGTGGCAGCGGATGAATGTCCGATCGCCCTCGGGTCTGATACGGGAGGCTCCATTCGCCAACCGGCGGCCTTCTGTGGCGTAGTGGGGCTCAAACCCACCTATGGTCTGGTTTCCCGCTATGGCTTAGTGGCCTACGCCTCTTCCCTAGATCAAATTGGGCCACTGACCCGTACGGTGGAGGATACGGCAATTGTGTTGGGGGCGATCGCGGGCCATGACCCTAAGGACTCCACCAGCCTCAATGTCGAGATTCCTGACTACACCCACACCTTGAAACCCGGTCTCGATTGTAAGGGGCGCAAGATTGGCATTATCCAAGAAACCTTTGGCGATGGTTTAGATCCGGTCGTAGATGAGGCCGTCAAAGCTGCGATCGCTCAATTTGAAGCCTTGGGGGCCGAAGTGCAGACCCTCTCTTGCCCACAGTTCCGCTACGGGGTGCCCACCTACTACATCATTGCGCCGTCAGAAGCCTCTTCTAACTTGGCCCGCTATGACGGGGTTAAATACGGATTGCGGGCTAATGACGACAGCCTTATGGATATGTATACCCAAACCCGCGCCAGGGGATTTGGAGCCGAGGTTAAGCGCCGAATTATGATTGGCACCTACGCCCTCTCAGCAGGGTACTACGATGCCTATTATCTCAAAGCTCAAAAGGTCCGCACCCTGATTAAGCAGGACTTTGAAAAAGCCTTTGCCTCCGTGGATGTGCTCCTCTGCCCAACCACTCCCACCACCGCCTTTAAAGCGGGAGAAAAGGTGAATGATCCCCTCAGCATGTATCTCTCAGACTTAATGACCATCCCCGTCAATTTAGCCGGTCTACCGAGCTTAAGTTTGCCCTGTGGGTTTGATCCGGGTGGATTACCCATTGGCCTGCAATTGATTGGCAATGTGCTACAGGAACAAACCCTATTGGAGGTGGCCTATGCCTATGAACAAGCCACACCCTGGCATACCCGATCTCCGCAACCCTAATATTGCCGCAGGTGCCCAACCAGAGTTGAAATCATTGTCATCGGCAACTTGCGTCAGAGCTCCGTGACTTTGCCGATGACAAAACGGCTTGATTAACGTCACTCTAGATCCATGATTCAGGGTCTATGGTTTTATTTAGTCAAAATTGGGTAATCTAAGGCATCTTCAAACAACACCTTAGTTATCGATAACGATTCACTCTCAACTATTCCACCTGGATTAGATGGGTCTGTCCCTACCAGTAGTCCATCAGGTTGATGTGTAGGGTGACAGTCATCTTCTCAGATGGCAGTTCAAGTTGCTAGCGTGTAAGCAAAACAATCAGGACCGACTGGCGACTTTGTTGTCGGGGGACCAGGGGGAACAATCTGTGCAACAGACTCTAGGTGTGCAAACCAACGTGGATTTGATCACAGTTAAGCCCGGACAACTCTCTATTGCCACTAGCAATATTGTGGCTCGTCCCATGAGTTTTATGGATGAGGGGCAACGGCTGGGATACGAGCCGGCGGTGGTGAGAGCCGTTTGTGATCGCATGGGTCTTGAGCCAGTTTGGTTTCCCATACCCATGCAAGACTTTTATACCGAACTTAGTACCGGCAAGTATGACGTGATTTGGTTCAACCAAGTCATTACCCAAGAGCGACGGGCTTGGGCTGACTTTACGCGTCCCTATGGTCGTTTCGATACGGCTGTTTTGGTGAAGGAAGAGAGCCCGATTGAGGCAAAAGGTGACCTCAGCGGTAAGCGGGTGGGAATGTTGCAGGGCAGCACCACCCATCTGTTGCTAGAGATGTTCCCCCCTGATCTTGAGGTGGTTTCTTTCCCCGAGCAGGATCACGTGTTAGCCGAAATGTTGGTTGCCCTATATGACGGCAGCATTGATGCGATCGTCGAAGATGAATTACTCCTGATTGCCGCAGAGGCTCAGGATAGCGGCTTGCGGGTGGCATATCAGGTCCCCACCCATCGTCCCTTTGGGGTAGGGGTGCTCCCAGGCAATCGTGAGCTGCTAGATGCGCTGAATGATAGTCTCAACGCGCTCATCACCGACGGTACTTTAGCGAAGTTGTGGGGTCAGTGGATTCCCTTTAAGGCCTACCCATTTTAGCTAGGGCATCTATGGCCATTTCAGCGATTACGCTGCGACCCACGACCGAAGCCGATTTGGCATTTGTTAAGGCTGCCGAGCAATCCGTAGAAAATGCCCAGTTCATTCATCAGTGGTCAACACAGCGTCACCTACGCGCTTGCAATCATCCCAACGAGCGTCACTGGATTATTATCAATGCGGCCACTGGCCAGGCGGTGGGGTATGCAATTTTTCTAGGGATCCAGGATCCTGATCAAACGATCTTACTGAAGCGCATCGTGGTCACCGCTAAGGGGCACGGCTATGGTCGTGCTGCCCTCAAGCAGTTAATCGCTAAAGCCTTTAATAATTTTCAGGCAAACCGTTTCTGGCTGGATGTCATGACGACCAATGCCCGTGCCCGTCATCTCTACGAGAGCCTAGGGTTTGTGGAAGAGGGTTGTCTGCGAGAAGCGGTCAAAACCCCCAATGGCTTTGTCTCTGCATGGGTAATGGCAATTTTGAAATCGGAATTTCACGAAACCATCACCGCGTAGCTCCTTGATGATTCGCCGCAAGGCAGTAGGAGCACAAAGGGGCAGGGCAGACGGAGACGGGTAAGGCGACAAATAATTAATCATTAGGTGACTGACTTTTGTCTAAAGTCCCTTTTGCTGAGAGAGTGAAAGATGGCTTTTTTACAGGAGTAACCATGGTCAAGACAGCATGGGTGTTTCCCGGACAGGGATCGCAAGCGGTGGGAATGGGTGCGGATTTGCTGGCATTGGAGGCTGCCCAGGATCGACTGGCTATCGCTGAGAGCATCTTGGGGTGGTCTATCCCTGCTGTCTGCCAAAGCCCCGATGACAAGGTTTCCAATACCCTGTACACCCAGCCCTGCCTTTACGTCTTAGAAAGTCTGCTGGTGGATTTATTGCGGGAGCAAGGGCACGTGCCCGACGTTGTGGCCGGACACAGCCTGGGCGAATATGTCGCCCTTTACGCTGCGGGAGTATTCGATTTTAGTGCTGGGTTGCGGCTGGTTAAGCGTCGAGCAGAACTGATGTCCCAAGCCTCTGAAGGGGACATGGCCGCGCTGATGGGCTTTGACCGTGAGGAATTGGATGCCACACTTGCCGCTACGGAAGGGGTGGTGCTGGCCAATGACAACAACCCTGGGCAAGTCGTCATTTCAGGGACGCCCAAGGCTGTGGATGCCGTTGTTAGCAGCATCAAAACTAAGCGCGCCATCAAACTCAATGTGAGCGGGGCCTTCCACTCTCCCCTGATGGCCCCAGCCGCCCGCGAGTTTCAAGAGATCTTGGATGCCGTCGCGTTCCAAACGGCAAACCTACCGGTTTTGTCTAATGTTGACCCCGCCCCCACCACCGATGGCGATATCCTCAAGCAGCGATTGACGGCACAGATGACCGGCTCGGTGCGGTGGCGGGAAATCACTTTGCAGTTGCCAACATCAGGGGTTGAGCAGGTCATAGAAGTGGGACCTGGCAACATCTTGACTGGCCTGATCAAACGGACCTGTAAAACCCTCAAGCTGGTAAATGTAGGGACTTTGGCACAGTTGCAAGCATTTGGAGTTTGATGTTTTGACCCTAAGTCGCGATCGCGAATCGCCCGTGAGTTTAGCCCTCTACCGCCTGTTCAAATGGTCGGTGGTGAGCCCCATGTTCCATGGTTACTTTCGGGGACACATCCATGGGGTCGAGAATGTACCCCAGCGCGGCCCGCTGTTAGTAGTGGCCAACCATGCTAGTGATTTTGACCCGCCCATTGTCTCCGTTTGTATGCGCCGCCCCGTATCCTACATGGCCAAGGAAGAACTATTTCGGGTGCCGGTTTTAGGCCCGGCCATTCGCCTCTATGGGGCCTATCCAGTGAAGCGGGGATCCGCCGATCGCAGTGCCATCCGCTCTGCCCTACAGCAGCTGGATCAGGGTTGGGCCGTGGGGATTTTCCTGCAGGGCACCCGTACGTCCGATGGTCGTATTCCTGCCCCAAAATTAGGGGCAGCCTTGATCGCCGCGAAAGCTCAAGTGCCGATTTTGCCAGTCAGCCTATGGGGCAGTCACCGCATCTTTAGCAAAGGCAATTTTCCCCGCGCCGTGCCCTTGACGGTCCGAATCGGCACGCTATTGAATCCACCAGCGTCAACTGCTCGGAACGAGCTGGAGACCACTACCCAACACTGCGTAGACGCTATCCATTACCTCCATGATCAGGGCCGCTAGAACCCGTAAACTTCGAGGGATGAACTGAGCACGGTAAAATAATTTCCCACCCCCTGCCCTTGCTGATATGACCCAAGCCCTACATGATGAACTCGCCAATCTGGTGGGAGCCGCCCCGTGGCATAACCTCTTACCCCATGCAGCAAGGGACACACTGGTCGTAGTCACCCCTGGGTTGGCGTTGGTGGAGGTGGGGGTCGCCATCGCCAACGATCAGGTCACAGTCGTCAATCGTTGGATCAGTGAGGCACTAATTGCCAAACCCACCGCAGAACAGTTAGAGGATTGGGATCGCGATCGCTCCCGAGAATTCCAGACATTGATTGTCCAGCCTTACGTCCTGATTCAGGAAACCTCCTAACCCCCATGGGCTCTAGTTTCTCTCGCCCTCCCCCCCAGATGTCGCCACAGCTGAGTCTATTTCGCACCCCTTTGCCCTGGCTGAATGCCTTCTGGAAGTTTTCGCGCCCCCACACCATCGTCGGCACCAGCCTCAGCGTAATTGGGGTGTTTGCGATCACCTGGACGCTGGTTCAAACGGCGGTTTTACCCAGGACACCGTTACTCAATCCATTTTCGCTATTTTTGCCGCTGCTGGCTTGCCTGGCGGGAAATATCTATATCGTTGGTCTCAACCAAATCGAAGATGTCGAGATCGATCGCATTAATAAACCCCACTTACCGCTTGCAGCGGGGGAGTTTTCACCCAAGGATGCCTGGTGGATTGTGGGGATGGCGGGAGCAATCAGTGTCCTGCTCTCGATGTTGGGGAGCTGGTTTCTACTAGCCACCATTCTCACCAGTTTGATGATTGGTACAGCCTACTCATCACCACCAACGCGGCTCAAGCGATTTCCGTTTTGGGCCTCAATCTGCATTTTGACAGTGCGGGGAGCGGTAGTTAATGTGGGGCTATTTTGGCATTACAGCAGCCAGTTGGGGCTATCACTCACCATCCCTGGCAAGCTCTGGGGGCTGACGGCGTTTATTGTGATGTTCAGCGTTGTTATTGCAATTTTTAAAGACATCCCAGATTTAGAAGGCGATCGCCATTTCAACATCAGTACGTTTACAGTGCGGCTAGGTCAGCAGCGGGTATTTAATATCGCCCGTGGGATTTTGACACTGTGTTACGTGGGGGTAGCGGGGGCAGCCCCCTGGATTACAGGGCTAAGCGCAGGCTTTTTAGGCATGGCCCATGGGACGATTTTGGGGGTATTTTGGTGGCGGAGCCTGCAGGTAGCGTTGCCCCATCAAGACCAAGATGAGCCAGTCAAAAAGCGCCTGACCTTCTCAGCCTTCTACCAATTTATTTGGCAGCTCTTCTTTCTGGAATATTTACTATACCCAGTCGCCTGTTGGTTGGGGTAAGGTCGCCACATCCCAGCTAATGCTGTCGGGGGTAATCAAAACAGGGTTCATGCTTGTGCATACATGCCAAGACAACTCTCAACATCGGCACGTACTCTCGCACAGACAAACCAGTAACTTCTTTTGGCTCTCCGGGACTCAATATGCCAAATCATCCTGAACGATCCAGAAATCAAGGGTTTCAAGCATTTTCGACCTGCCAAGATGTTCGCGACGAACATTCGCATAATGGGATCGGTAGAGCCCTTCTTTTCCAGAAATCGTCCGCCTGCAGCAGTATCCATCTCAAGAAAATTGAGAATACCAGCTACTACAGATTCGCTTCAAAGCGCCATAGCCAGTATTCTCTTATACCTACCGATCAACTTTCACAATAGGCTATAGCTTGGCACTATTGTCGTCGATCAGCACATCACCATTATTCACAATGTCAGAGATTGCTTCAGAAGGGAGAGAGGATTTTTCCCCTGAATCTCCGTTCTCCTGGGCAACACCAACAACCTCGTCATCAAGAATACCTAAGCCTCCTTCAAGCTCATAAGCCCGAGCCGTTTTATCATCTAACACCTCACGGGCCAACGTATCGTCTATGAGGTTGCCGTCATAGGGATTAGCATCGACTTCCGGTGCCACCGGCTCTTCATAGGCATTAAAACCCGTACCAGCTGGGATGAGACGACCAATAATTACGTTCTCTTTCAAGCCCCGTAGCCAATCCGATTTACCCTCAATAGCTGCTTCTGTTAAGACACGAGTAGTCTCTTGGAAACTGGCGGCAGAAATAAAGCTGTCAGTATTGAGAGAGGCTTTGGTAATCCCTAACAGCATGGGCGTGTATTGAGCTGGCGCACCACCAGTAATTGACATCGCCTCATTGACTTGCTCAATCTGGTAAATCTCCATTAACTCACCCGGCAACATTGTCGTATCGCCACCATCCTCCACGCGGGCTTTAGAGGTCATCTGCCTGACAATCACTTCAATGTGTTTGTCAGAAATATCAATTCCTTGGGATTGATAAACCGATTGAACTTCATTCACCAAGAAACTTTGCACCTGCTGCAAGCTTTTCATGGCTGCATCATGGGTTCCTTCGCCCAGGGCCAAATAGTAGTTGAAAAAGACCTCTAAGATTTGGTGAGGATTTGCAGGTCCATCGGTTAGTGGCTCAGCGGTCTCCACCTGCTGACCATCACTGACCAGCATATTCTGTCCAGGATTAATCGGATAGTCTGTCACCACTCCATCCGCTTCAACAATCTTCACCTCAACCGTTTCATCATCCGAAAAGCTGACTTGTGCAGTCCCTGGACGCTCAGACAAAACGCAGGCTTCCTTAGGTTTTCGTGCCTCTAATAGTTCTTCAATCCGTGGCAAGCCTTGGATAATATCACCGGTTTTGGCTCTTTCGAAGACCAGCAAAACCAACTTATCTCCACGCTGAACCAAGTCGCCATCAGCAATGTGCAAGACAGCACCAGTAGAGACGCGATAAGGACGCGCTAGGCGGAGTACAAGGTTGGCATCAGTAATACGTATGACTTGGGCAGATTCATCAATATGCAAACCCGATGCCACTTCAGTACCAGCAACGATCAAATCCCCTTCACTCACCAATGCTGCCTTGCCATCAAGTTCAATCGTGATGAGGTCGCTATCACGCATAACGAGGATGCGTCGGATAGCCTCTGCCCCCTCTAAAATCCCCCTAACCTCTCCAGCCTCCTTACACTGAATCTCTGTACGAGCCACCACAGCGCCGGGCTCAATTTTTTGGCCATCTTCGACTAATAGACGCGTCAGGGTACTACCCTGAGTTTGATCGGCAACAACATCGCGACGAATGGCAATAGATTCAAGGATGACCAGCTGTAGACGCATGGTCTCAGGATCTGTCTCGTCAGGGACTTGCTCAACATCTGCTTCAAGATGAGAAGACTCTTCGCCAATTTCCAGTACGAGTTGAGTGCGCAGAAGTTCTCTACCCTCAACCGCCTTAACCCGCTCACCATCTTTGAAAGAAATGCGCTGCACAGCCCGTAAGCGAATAGCACTACCCGTATCGCTAATGGCATCTTGACTCGGCACTTGCGGTTCATCAGGAACGGCATACTCTTCTACTGGACGTAAGAGCAATGCCGGTCCTTCAGGGGTCTCAACATATTCCACATAGGAGAGGGCTTGAGTTGAAAGCCCTGACATCAAAGTTTCCCCAGGCGGAACAATGGTGCGATCCCTATCCATGACCGTCTCAGGGTTATCCACCATGTGCAAATCGCCAGGCTTGACAACCACTTCCCGAAGAATGTCATTCTTCTGAGTGACTTCTACGACACCGCTGTTTTGACTGTAAATATCCTTGACAACCTCTGTGCCGGCTTCGATGTACTGCCCATCCTCAACCAGTAACAAAGAAATATCCTTGTTCACCTCATGGGTTTCTTCAGGAATCCACAGTAGCGTCCCGCCCTTGCTGACTTCGTAACCCTGTTTGGCTTTCCCTTTCTTCGCGGCCTCAACACCAGAGTAATGAAGGACACCACCCGTCTGGGTGTGGTACTTATCATCCTCAAGTTCGGCAACCACCGCATTACTAGCAACCTTTGTTCCTGGGGTTGCAATCAAAGAGAAGCGCTGCCCATTAGCGGTCTCAACCACATAATGTTCACCGGCTTGGCCACTTTCCATCGTGACTTCTGCTTGATTAAGCACAACGGAGGAAGTGATGACTTCCACTTCTCGGGTTGTCTTACCCTCCTCTATCTCAGGTAGACGGACCAGCCCGCCCCGCTCTGTTACCTGGCGGGTTTCAGCTAAAATCCCATCCGTCTCAACGTGATCGCTGTTTTTGACTACGGGTTCGGCGTTGGGAGGGAGGTTATAGACTTCCCCTGACAATACCCACAACAGCCCACCACGCTGTGCCAAGTGTGTCGTGTTGCCTTGGCGGTCCTTCTTCTCTTCTTGAACTAGCCCAGCAAATTTAACTTCTCCCGAGAGATCACTGGTGACGTCTTTTGCCGCTTTTTCCGTGACCTTGCGTACTCGGCTAGCGGTAGGCATTTCTACAAGCAATTGCTCTTTTGCTACTCGCGCCCCATTTTTGACGAATAAAATCGAACCTTGGGGAAGAACCTCTTTTTGGACGTTGGAGCCATGTTCAACAACAAGCTCGGTATTGCTTTCTAAAATCAGGGCATCTTCCCCATGGCGAGTCCGAAAACCTCGATTCTTAAACCGCTTAGGTAGCTTAACGACCCCGTCAAAGCTAGCTCGAACTTGAGGGGTCATTTCTCCGGTAAATGTTCCCCCGGTGTGGAAAGTTCTCATGGTGAGCTGAGTACCGGGTTCACCAATGGATTGTGCCGCAATGATTCCAACGGCTTCACCTAAGTCGACCATGTCAAAGTGGGCAAGGCTCCAACCGTAACAATGGCAACAAACAGATCGAGTTGCTTCACAAGTTAGCGCAGAGCGCACAAAGACATCTTTGACGCCCTCAGCATAAATTTCCTCGGCCAAGTGCTCAGAGATAACCTGATTTCGCGCCGCTAAAACCTCACCAGTTTCAGGGTGCAAAACATCTCGGGCCGCAACCCGTCCCATCAAGCGATCGGAAAGGGGAATGAGGACGCGATCGCCCGCTGTCATGCTTTCTAGAGGAATACCTCTTTCTGTACCGCAATCATTCTCGCGAATGATGACATCCTGCGATACGTCAACAAGGCGTCGGGTCAAGTAACCTGAATCGGCAGTTCTGAGGGCCGTGTCTACCAACCCTTTTCGAGCGCCATAGGAAGAAATAATATACTCGGTAACAGAAAGACCCTCGCGGAAATTGGTTCTGATCGGCTGGTCAATAATTTCCCCCTGAGGGTTGGCCATTAGCCCTCTCATCCCCACAAGCTGCCGCACTTGGGAGATATTTCCCCTAGCCCCAGAGAAGGCCATCATATAAACCGAATTAAGCGGATTATTCTTACGGAAATTAGTGACAACCTGATCTTTCAGCTCTTCACTGGTTCCATTCCAGGTATCAATAACCTTTTGGAATCTTTCTACTTCGGTGATTTCACCCCGCGTATATCTCTCCTCTGTACTCCTAATTTCTTCATCAGCTGCTTCTAGCAGTTGACGTTTCTCTGGCGGAACCTGAAGATCCTCAACACTGATCGAGACGCCGGCTCTGGTTGCGTAATGGAAACCAAGACCCTTAATCTCATCTGCCATCTGAGCAGTTCTTGCTGTCCCAAAATTTTCGAATGACCAAGAAACAAGTTTTTTGAGCTGTTTCTTATCAATCACTCTATTTCTGAAGATCATCCCAGCTTGATTCATTCCTTGCTCCGCCATTGCGTCTTCTCGCCTCTTCTGTCAGGTGTGCGTCCGGTAATACATCTACAGAAAGATCTGTAGGAATTGAATTAAGCCACAAACTTTACTGGGCTAATGCACTGTGGATGGTTTTGTTATAGATAATTCGGCCAGGGGTAGTTTCTATGTACTGAGAAACTAAATTGCCATCGGCATCTTCACGGGTACGACGCTGTTTGTAGAGACGCGTCACACTACCATCATCCCCCTTGGTCTCCTCTACAAAGACCTCCTCTTTCTGCTCATTTTCAACAGGGCCATCAAAGCGTAGCCAGACCTTTGCGTGCAGATCAACTAATCCTTGCTCAAAGGCCATAATTGCATCATCCATATTGCCAAAATATTTGCCTGCCCCTTTCTGCTGGTAGGGATTTTCGGCGGTCAGGTAATAGCAGCCTAAAACCATATCTTGACTAGGCGTAATGATAGGGCGTCCTGTAGCCGGTGACAGAATATTATTTGAAGCCAGCATCAGCAAGCGTGCTTCCGCTTGGGCTTCTAAGGATAGAGGCACATGGACCGCCATTTGGTCCCCGTCGAAGTCTGCGTTAAAGGCTGGGCAGACCAAAGGGTGAAGCTGAATTGCCCTTCCTTCCACTAGGATTGGCTCGAAAGCCTGGATCCCTAATCTGTGAAGGGTCGGTGCTCGGTTGAGCATAACTGGGTGGCTCTCGATCACCTCTTCTAAAACATCCCAAACGCTTGGGTCATTTCGCTGAATGAGCTTTTTCGCAGCCTTGATATTATTGACCAATCCCTGTCGGATGAGTCGGTGAATGACAAAGGGTTGAAAAAGTTCAATCGCCATTTCTCGCGGCAAGCCACATTGATGAATCTTCAGCTTGGGGCCAACCACGATCACAGAACGCCCAGAATAGTCAACTCGCTTACCGAGTAGATTTTGCCGGAAACGGCCCTGTTTGCCCTCAATGATGTCGGACAAAGATTTAAGCGGGCGATTATTTGCCCCTACAACCGTGCGGCCACGGCGGCCATTATCAATGAGGGCATCAACCGCCTCTTGAAGCATTCGCTTCTCGTTTCTGACGATAATCTCTGGGGCTAAAATCTCCTGGAGACGGGCTAAGCGGTTGTTTCGATTGATCACTCGACGGTAGAGATCATTCAGATCAGAGGTCGCAAAGCGTCCGCCGTCTAGCTGAACCATCGGCCTCAAGTCAGGGGGAATGACTGGAATGACATTGAGAACCATCCATTCCGGCTTAGAACCCGTGGCGATGAAATTATCAATCACCCTGAGGCGCTTGATTAATTTTGCGCGCTTCTGGCCTTTCGAAACGGCAATGGTTTCCCTTAATTTTTCCGCCGTTTCTTCTAAAGCGAGATCCTCTAGAAGACGCTGGAGTGCTTCGGCTCCAATACCAACCTCTACACCGGATACTTGGGAATCTTCATCGTAGAGTTGATCTTCGATCTCGATCCATTGGTCTTCGGTCAGAAGCTGCTTATAACTCAGATTGTCAGCGTTGCCAGAGTCTAGAACAACATAGGCGTTGAAATAAACGATTTGCTCGACATCCCGTAAGGGCATATCGAGCAAGATGGCGATATAGCTCGGAATGCCTTTGAGATACCAAACATGGGCAACTGGAGCTGCCAATTTGATATATCCCATCCGGTGACGTCGGACGCGGGATTCAGTAACTTCTACACCACAACGTTCGCAGACAATACCGCGATGGCGCACACGTTTGTACTTGCCACAGTGACATTCCCAATCCTTAGCAGGGCCAAAAATACGCTCGCAGAACAGACCATCCATCTCGGGCTTAAGTGTCCGATAATTGATGGTCTCAGGTTTGGTGACCTCTCCAACAACCATCCCATTAGGGAGGGTGCGCTCTCCCCACTGACGGATACGTTCTGGAGAAGCTATACCGATTTTGACGTAATCAAACCGCTGTTCCAACTTAGGCATGTTGAGCCACTTCCTTGTGCAAACGTGAGGGCAATATCAGGCAATCAAGAGTTTTGAGGCGGACGCTTGTCCATGGGATGTCGAGCTATCACTCTTCAACTTCTTCTAGTTCAGGAGATGTGATGGACTCATAGGTCGGACGAGAAGGCGCTCGACGACTACTGACGTCAGCCATCAAATCAACTTCGATGTCTCGGCTAGTGCCGTCTTCACGGGTCTCGACTTTATGCGCAGCAATATCTAAGCCTAAAGATTGCAGTTCTCGCATTAGCACCTTGAAGGATTCAGGTGTTCCGGGTCTGGGAATGGCCTTACCCTTGACGATCGCATTCAATGCCTCATTACGGCCTTGCATATCATCGGACTTCACAGTCAGAAGCTCTTGCAATGTATAAGCTGCACCAAACGCTTCCAAGGCCCAAACTTCCATCTCGCCAAATCGCTGTCCGCCTTGCTGTGCCTTGCCTCCCAAGGGCTGCTGCGTAACCAAGGAGTAGGGACCTGTGGAGCGGGCATGGATCTTGTCATCCACTAGGTGAACCAGTTTCAGCATATAAGCCTTACCAACAGTCACGGGGCGATCGAAGGGTTCACCCGTTCGGCCATCATAGACTTGGATCTTGCCAGGATTATCTGGATTGAATACCCAGTCTTCACCGGTGTAATCCCTGGCTTCCTGCAATTTGCCGTGGGTGGAGTTACGGGAAGCCTCTTCTCCATACATTTCATCGAAAGGTGTAATCTTAAAGCGCGAATCCAGGTTCTCAGCGGCCCAACCTAAAAGGCACTCGAAGACTTGCCCCACATTCATCCGTGAGGGCACTCCCAAGGGATTCAGCACAATGTCAACAGGGCGACCATCGGGCAAGTAAGGCATATCTTCCAAGGGCAAAATCCGGGAAATGATCCCTTTATTGCCATGGCGACCGGCCATCTTGTCGCCAACTTGAATCTTACGTTTTTGAGCAACGTAGACTCGGACCACCATGTTGGCTCCCGGCGGCAACTCATCTCCCTGCTCTCGGGTGAAGACCCGCACGTCAACGACACGACCTTTCTCTCCGTTAGGAACCCTGAGGGAGTTATCTCTAACGTCTCTGGCTTTTTCACCGAAAATGGCCCGTAGCAGCTTTTCTTCAGGGGGCTGATCGGATTCTCCTTTGGGTGTAACCTTGCCAACTAAAATGTCTCCGGCTGAAACCCAGGCTCCGATCCGAATAATGCCAGTTTCATCAAGCTGTCTCAGGGCATCCTCACCCACGTTAGGAATCTCACGGGTGATCTCTTCCGGACCTAACTTGGTTTGGCGAGCCTCAATCTCAAATTTTTCAATGTGGATTGATGTGTAGACGTCCTCAATCACGAGTCGCTCACTGATTAGGATCGCATCCTCGTAGTTGTAGCCCTCCCAAGGCATATAGGTGATGAGCACATTTTGGCCCAAGGCAATTTCTCCGCCCTCTGCCGCTGAGCCATCCGCAATGACTTGTCCCAGTTGAATGTGATCCCCGTGGAAAACAATAGGCCGCTGGTTTAAGCAGGTATCTTGGTTTGAACGCTGATACTTCTGAATGATGTATTTATGAACTTGGCCTTCCGGATCTTGAATACGGACTTCGTTGGCATCGACGTAAACCACATCGCCTTCTGTCCGGCTCACTAGAACCATGCCAGAGTCGCGAGCCGCTTGCGCTTCTAGACCGGTACCCACCAGCGGGCGTTCGGGGCGAAGGAGTGGCACCGCCTGCCGCTGCATATTGGATCCCATCAGTGCCCGGTTGGCGTCATCATGCTCTAGGAAAGGAATCAGGGAGGTTGCCACCGAAATGATCTGTACCGGGGAGACCGCAACGTAGTCCAACTCACTGGGGGGAATCATTGTGAAGTCTTGCCGATACCGCACAGGGACCGTCTCACCGACGATATAACCGGCTTCATTGGTGGGCAAATCCCCTGAGGCAACCCGTAAATCGTCCTCTTCGTCAGCGGTCATATAAACCGAAGGCAAATCCCGGCGCACTAGGCCATTCTCGACCCTATAAAAGGGGGTCTCAATAAAGCCAAATGCGTTAACTCTGGCATGGGTTGCAAGGGAGCCAATGAGTCCAGCGTTAGGGCCTTCTGGCGTTTCAATGGGACAGATGCGCCCATGGTGCGAGGGGTGAATATCTCGGACGGCAAAACCTGCCCGCTCTCGGGTCAATCCACCTGGTCCTAATGCACTGATCCGGCGCTTATGGGTCAACTCAGCCAGGGGATTAGTCTGGTCCATGAATTGAGAAAGTTGGCTAGAGCCAAAGAACTCTTTAATGGCGGCCACCAAGGGCTTGGGGTTGACCAAAGAGGCGGGCGTTAGGGCCTCAGCATCGGAAACGGTCATTCGCTCCCGGATGATACGCTCTAGCCGATTAAGCCCTACCCTGACCTGATTCTGGAGGAGTTCACCAACGGATCGAACTCGACGGTTACCCAAGTGGTCAATATCGTCGACAGAACCGATGTCGAATTCCAAATTAATCAGATAATCAACCGCCGACAAAATATCCCGAGGGGTCAACACTCTGACAGTATCAGGAATGCTTAATCGCAATTTGCGATTGAGTTTATAGCGGCCAACCCGTCCTAGGTCATATCGCTTCGGCTCAAAGAAACGAGACTCTAGGAGCTGCTGCCCGCCAGAAACGGTAGGCGGTTCACCGGGACGAAGTTTCCGATACAGTTCAAGAAGGGCCTCTTCTTCACTAAATTGCCCTTCCTTATCGATGGTTTTCTGAAAATACTCTGGGTGACGGAGAGAATCGAAAATTTCGCTGTCGGTCAGGCCAAGGGCTTTGAGGAGAACCTGGGCCGACAACTTACGGGTTTTATCGATTCGGACCCAGACCAAATCATTTTTATCAGTTTCAAACTTCAGCCAAGCGCCACGGTTTGGAATCAAGTTGGCGTTATAGGTGCGCCGACCATTTTTATCTGTTTCCGCCTTGTAGTAAACGCCGGGGCTACGGACGATTTGATTAACGATGACCCGCTCAGCACCATTAATAATGAAGGTGCCGCGATCTGTCATCAAGGGGAGATCGCCGATGAAAACTTCCTGCTCTTTAATCTCACCTGTTTCTTTATTGATCAGGCGAGTTGGAACATACATCTGTACGGCGTATGTCGCATCCCGGCGCTTGGCTTCGTCTACATCGTATTTAGGGCTTTTCAGCTTGTATTCTTTGCCCAAGAAATGCAGCTCTAGCTTACCGGTGTAGTCTGTGATGGGCGAAAATCCATCGAGTTCTTCAATCAGACCTGCTTCCAAAAACCAGCGGAAGCTAGACCGCTGGATTTCTACCAAGTCAGGTAAGGCGAAGTTATTGATGGGGGTAATTTGATCGCTCATGCGTCTCCTTAAGGTGGGCAAGCCCGATACGACGAAACGGAAAAATATTACGTTAAAAAATTAACGCGATCGCTAAACTCTGAATAAAAACCGGAGGTTGCAACTTAGATATGCCCAACGTTCTAATGGGAGCAGTTGACGCCAAAGATTTTCCAATGCCGAATTAATATTCAACAACCGAATGCAGTGAAGGGAGAAAACATCGTCTCATAACCTAGGCGAAGAAACACTAGGTGCGGTGAAACCCGTCGTTTGTTTTAGTAATCATCAACACCCTTTCGGATATAGAGCCCCCTACGACTAGAAATGGGAGTTGTTTTACCAGCACTGACAAGATGATGGGTTCGAAATTTGAATATCTGTATTGCAAGCATAGCTTAATGAGGACTGTGTAAGGCAGTCTATTTGTCAAGACCTTGACAGGTAACTTGTGCCGACTAAGGGGTAGTCAAGCCGCTCTGCGCCAAAGCGCGGTTGGGATCCGGGTTGACGACGGGCAATGGCAAGCGAAATAGCTGAATTGCATTGGTCGTCGTCTGTTCAGCCAAAGCTTCTAGGGTGTCTTGCCTAAGATCTGCAAGGCATCTAGCCACATGTAAAACATTTGCAGGTTGATTACGTCTCTCTTTACGCCGTGGCTCTGGGGTCAAAAAAGGACAATCCGTCTCGACCAAGAGTCGATTCAGGGGCACCTTGAGCGCAGATGCTTTGACTTGATGTGCATTCTTAAAGGTCACGATGCCGCTGAAACTGATAAAGAAACCTAGGTCTAGAAACCACTCTGTTTCTTCAGGGGTCCCAGACCAGCAATGCATGACTCCCCTAACTGGGCCACGGGTGGACATAAACTCGCGAACAAGATCTGCAGCAGCTTTGGCCGCATCGCGGCAGTGAATAATAACGGGCAAATCCAGCAAGAGAGCAATCTCTAACTGAGCCCGAAACACATCGATCTGCAGACTATGATTTTCTGCCTTGTAAGCGTCTAGACCAATCTCACCAATGGCGACAACACGGGAATCTGATTGCGCCAGCCGCAAGATCTGCCCTGCCATGTCCTGGGTCCACTGCACCACATCCAGGGGGTGCAGCCCTACCGCAAAAGATAAATCTGAGAAGCGATCGGCCAGGGCCTGAGTTCGGGGGAATTCATCCGGGGTCACACAGGAGTGAACCACATGAGCAACCCCCGCTGACCGCCAAGCCTGGGCAATGCTATCTAGATCTGCCTGAAATGCGTCAAAATTAATGTGGACATGGGTGTCAATCAGACGCATAACGGTTTGAAACTTGCTAGCAACGGCGGCAAAACGAGAGATATAGCTGAAAGCGCCTTAAACGCTCTCTAACTGCTTAAGCGCCTTACTAATTTTTGCCTTACGGCGTGCCCCTGTATTGCCATGATAAACACCGCATTTGGTGGCTTTGTCAATCTTGCTAAAGACAGCTGACATTCGGCCCTGAACTGCGACCAGCGCCTCAGGAGTAGGCTCTTTGGCATACTCATCTACAGCGGCCAAGTAGCTTTTTGTCAGGGTTTTGACCGCTGACTTGTAAGACTTATTGCGAAGGCGGTTGCGCTCTGCAACGTCAATGCGTTTAATCGCGGACTTAATATTTGCCACAGCTAACCCAAGGATACATAGGAATCATCAACCAGATTTAGCATCCTAGCACTACAAGCCGTGAATGGCAATGCCAATCCCCAATTGTCCCTAGCCATTGAATCTGCCCATGGCAAAACCCTTAGCGCACGACCATAGGCGATCGCCCCGCCAACCAGACTTCATCGCCAACAGAACAGAGTCCCTACGCCCCAAAACACAACCGTTCAGCAGCGAACTCACCCAAAGAGCACCCCAAAAGCATAATATTTTCTTATAGGTTCGTTCATCAAACATCAACCCATCCAGGGTCTGGACTGGGTTCCTTTTGCTCTAGACTTTAGTGAATGGCTTTTCGGTTTAACATAGATTCAAATCTATCGAGACAGTTTCGCCTCCACGGGGTGCTGTTTGCTCTCCATGCGCTTGTCATTCAGACGTCTGAGGTGGCATGCCGATGGAATTTAAGGTCTAAGTCCGATTGCTGAGTTAGGAGGGCTGGTTGTGCAGTTGACCAATCGAATCAATTTCCAAAACGTACGCGGTGACCTTTTTGGAGGGGTTACCGCTGCTGTAATCGCATTGCCGATGGCCTTGGCCTTTGGTGTTGCCTCCGGTGCCGGTGCCGTGTCAGGTCTGTGGGGAGCCGTCATGGTCGGCTTCTTTGCGGCCCTGTTTGGCGGGACACCTACGCTGATTTCCGAGCCGACCGGTCCGATGACGGTGGTAATGACGGCGGTGATCGCCAATTTGACCGCAGCCGATCCTGAAAATGGCTTGGCGATGGCCTTCACCGTCGTGATGATGGCCGGGGTTTTCCAAATTATTTTTGGCTCGCTGCGGTTGGGCAGATACGTCACGATGATGCCCTACACGGTAATTTCGGGCTTTATGTCCGGGATTGGCATCATCCTAGTGATTTTGCAATTGGCTCCCTTTCTGGGGCAGGCCAGTCCTGCCGGAGGTGTGGTGGGCACACTGCAGTCCATCCCTGAGCTACTGGCCAATGTGCAACCGGCTGAAACCTTCTTGGCAGCCCTAACGGTGGCCATTATCTGGTTCATGCCTGCAAAAATTAAGCGCCTCGTACCGCCGCAGCTGATTGCCTTGATTGCTGGTACGGTGTTGTCTCTAATGCTCTTCCCAGGGTTAGATATCCGTCGAATCGGTGAAATTCCGGCAGGTTTCCCGGCCCTACAGATTCCCACCTTTAGTCCTGATCAGCTCCGGCTGATGTTTGTGGATGCGGCTGTTCTAGGCATGTTGGGATGTATTGATGCCCTGCTCACCTCAGTCGTAGCGGACAGCCTAACCCGGACTGAGCATAACTCCAATAAAGAATTGATTGGTCAGGGAATCGGCAACCTGATGTCTGGCCTGTTTGGGGGTATTGCAGGTGCAGGTGCCACGATGGGCACGGTGGTAAACATTCAATCTGGAGGCCGGACAGCACTTTCGGGTTTAACCCGAGCTTTTGTCCTCTTAGTTGTCATCTTAGGCGCTGCCAACTTAGCGGCAATGATTCCCCTGGCTGTCCTAGCTGGGATTGCGCTGAAAGTTGGGGTTGACATCATTGATTGGGACTTCTTGAAGCGCGCTCATCAGGTGTCGCTCAAAGGGGCTTTGATCATGTATGGGGTGATTTTGCTGACAGTGCTGGTAGATCTGATTGCGGCGGTAGGGATTGGGGTGTTTGTGGCCAATATCCTCACCATTGAGCGGATGAGTGCACTGCAGTCAGAATCGGTGAAAACCATTAGCGATGCCGATGACACCATTCAGCTCACCAGTGATGAGAAGCGCTGGTTAGATGAGGCCAATGGTCGCGTGCTGCTATTCCAACTGAGTGGGCCGATGATCTTTGGGGTGGCAAAGGCAATTTCTCGGCAGCACAATGCTATTCGCGACTGTGATGCCATCGTCTTTGACCTCAGCGATGTGCCTCACATGGGGGTGACGGCCTCTCTGGCGTTGGAAAATGCCGTGAAGGAAGCGGTTGAAAAAGAGCGTCAAGTCTTCATCGTCGGTGCGGCTGGACAAACCAAACGGCGTCTCGAAAAAATGAAGGTCTTTAGCTTATTGCCGCCCCATCACCTCCATATGGATCGCGTTGAGGCATTGCGGGCTGCAGTCAACACGATCTTCCCCACCCTTGATGGGCAAGCCCAAATGGTTGATGCCCCTGCCCCTGCCCAGTAGGGATTGTGTTTGCAGGTTGAGTGGCGGTTAGGTGCAACCCTGCTTCACCGCCCCTTTATTGAGGACGGGACCATCCAACTGGCTTCTCTGAAAAACCGCCTTTAAAAGCCTTGAGGCATTACTGATTTCAATTTTGCCGCGCTGCTTCACCGGGTGAATACCCGCGCGAACAGATCGGATTACTTATCCCATTCGTTCAGACGGTCAATTATGCTATCTAGTCTTATCTCTAGCTTTCCGCCCTTAATCTGGGTCGATGTTTGGCCGGGCTCGGCTCCAGTCTTTGCTGAGACCCCGGTGGCCGATTATGGCTCCTTTGTACTGGCGGGGGTCTTAATGACCCTGGTGATCATTTATGTGATGAGCAAGCTGGGGGGAGAACTCTCGAAGCGTTTCGGCTTGCCGCCGGTGCTCGGCGAATTAGTCGGGGGTGTCGTTGTTGGTGTTTCGGCCCTGCATCTGTTGGTCTTTCCGGAAACGGGGGCTGTGGCGGCTGATTCGATGCTGATGACCGCCTTACAACGGTTGGGAGATTTAGATGCAGCAGCGGTATCCCACATCTTTGCTAGCCAGAGCGAAGTCGTGTCGGTGCTGGCGGAGCTGGGGGTGATTGTCTTGCTCTTCGAAATTGGTCTAGAGTCAGACCTGCGGGAGCTGGGCAAGGTGGGTTCCCAAGCGGTGGTGGTGGCCATCGTTGGGGTGGTTGCTCCTTTGGTTCTGGGGACAGTCGGCCTGATTACCCTCTTCCATGTACCGACCATCCCCGCTGTGTTTGCGGGGGCAGCGCTGACGGCCACCAGTATTGGCATCACCTCTAAGGTGTTGTCGGAACTGGGGCATCTGAAAACGACGGAAGGGCAAATCATCGTCGGCGCGGCGGTGATTGATGACGTACTCGGCATTATTGTCTTGGCGGTGGTGGCCAGCTTGGCTAAGACTGGTGAGGTGGATGTCCTGAATGTGGTGTATCTGATCGTTGCCGCTAGCACCTTCTTATTGGGGGCGATTTTCTTAGGAAAGTTCTTTAACAAAAGCTTTGTGGCGATCGCCGACAAACTCCAAACCCGAGGCGCGTTGCTGATTCCGGCCTTTACCTTTGCCCTGGTGATGGCGTTCTTGGCTAATATCATCCATTTAGAGGCAATCTTGGGGGCCTTTGCCGCCGGCCTGGTGCTGGATGAAACCGATAAGCGCAAAGAGCTGGATCAACAGGTGATGCCCATTGCCGACATTTTGGTGCCGATCTTTTTTGTCACCGTTGGGGCGAAGGCAGATTTGGGGGTGTTGAACCCGGCGATCGCCGAAAATCGGACGGGGCTAATCATCGCCACTTTCTTAATTGTGGTGGCCATCTTTGGCAAAGTGATTACCGGCTGGGCCGTATTTGGCAGACCGGGCATCAACCGTTTGGCGATCGGGGTGGGCATGATTCCCCGAGGGGAAGTGGGTTTGGTCTTCGCTGGAATTGGCTCCGCCAGCGGCGTTTTGGACAAGCCCCTGGAAGCCGCCATTATCGTCATGGTGATCTTGACCACCTTTTTGGCACCGCCGTTATTGCAATGGACTTTGAGGGGAGAAGGAAAGGACGGCGATTTACCAGCAGCAGCGGTGGCCATTCCTGCTGTTGAACCGATGGATTAAGCGCTGCCCAGTCCCCTTTCTGCTGGGTAATCCCTCATCTGGTTTGCCCAGCCCGTTTTTTAAAAACGGTTTTGTAGAGACAGCAAATCCGCTGTCTCTACGGGTCTATTGATAAACCTGTCGGTTTTGAGGACAAGATGGCTGTTTTAGAAGCCTGTATTTTCGCTACGGTCCTGTGTGGATTCTTCGGCATTATTCTGAAAAAGAATCTGATGATGAAGATCCTGGCCATGGACGTGATGAGCACAGGGGTGATTGCCTATTACGTGCTGGTTGCGGCTCGGGGGGGCGTGTATACGCCGATCGCGACTGAGGTGCCGGTAGCCTATGCCGATCCGGTACCCCAAGCGGTGATTTTGACGGCGATCGTCATCGGCTTTTCAATTCAGGCGGTGATGCTGGTGGGGGTGATGAAGCTGGCACGGGATAACCCCACCCTCGAAATCCATGAGATTGAGCGGAACAATACCCCATGATCACCCTCACCATTATTTGGATTGCCCTACCGTTTTTGGTGGGGTTTGGCATCTATCTGTTGCCCAAGCTAGATCGGGCGCTGGCCCTATTCGTCGCATTCACCTCCATCGGCTATGGCTGCTGGCAGTTGCTTGCACCATCCGACTTGACCTTAGCGCTGCTCGATCGTTTTGGCGTCACCTTAATGGTGGATTCCCTTAGCGGCTTTTTCATCCTCACTAATGGGCTGGTGACGGCGGCGGTGGTGCTCTATTGCTGGCGCAATGGTAAGTCAGCCTTCTTTTACACCCAGGCGATTATTCTGCACGGCAGCGTCAACTCGGTGTTTATCTGCGCTGACTTCATCAGCGTGTATGTGGCCCTGGAGGTAATCGGCATTGCCGCCTTTTTGCTGATTGCGTATCCGCGCAGCGATCGCTCCATTTGGGTGGGGTTGCGCTACCTGTTTGTCAGCAACACGGCGATGCTGTTCTACCTAATTGGGGCGGTACTGGTTTACCAAGCCAATAACTCTTTCGCCTTTAGTGGTTTGGCCACCGCCCCCACCGAAGCCGTGGCCCTGATCTTCCTGGGGTTACTTACCAAAGGGGGCATTTTTGTGTCGGGGCTGTGGCTGCCCCTGACCCACTCGGAATCAGAGACGCCGGTATCGGCGCTGCTGTCGGGGGTGGTGGTCAAAACCGGCATTTTCCCTTTGGTGCGCTGTGCCCTGATGGTGCCGGAAGTTGACCCCATTGTCCGTTTATTTGGCGTGGGTACTGCCCTGCTGGGGGTAGGCTACGCCGTGTTTGAAAAAGACACCAAGCGGATGCTGGCCTTCCACACGGTGTCGCAATTGGGGTTTGTGTTGGCTGCCCCAGAGGTGGGAGGCTTCTATGCTCTCACCCATGGCTTGGTCAAGTCAGCGCTGTTTCTGACTGCGGGCAACCTCCCCAGCCGCAACTTTAAAACCCTGCAACATCAGCCCATTGCCACCCCAATTTGGATTGCCATGGTCCTGGCCAGCTTCTCGATCTCGGGCTTCCCGTTACTCTCCGGCTTTGGGGCCAAAGTGCTGACCATGAAAAATCTCTTGCCTTGGCAGGTAATTGCCATGAACATCGCCGCCTTGGGCACCGCTATCTCCTTTGCCAAGTTCATCTTTTTGCCCCGAGGGGGAGAAGGCAGCCCCAAGCCAGGGTTTTGGCCTGCCATGGTGATTTTGCTAGGGGGGTTATTTTTAGCTAATGGCGCTTACTACGACGCCTATACTCTCGCCAATACGGCCAAACCGTTGCTTACCATTGCCCTGGGCTGGTTGGCCTACCGACTGATCTTTCAGAAGCTCTCGATCAAACTCCCCCGCGCCATTGAGAAGTTTGAGCACTTAATTGGAGTGATGAGTTTGGTCCTAGTTTTACTGTTTGGAATGGTGCTGGCATGATTGGATTGCTCGACTTAGTGCTGCGACTGACCATCTGGTTTTTGCTCACTGCCGATGTTAGTCCGGCCAATATCATCATCGGGATTGCGGTGGCGCTCCTATTACCTAGAAGCCCCACCTTCTCGGCGGTGCTCAAAGATTGGTTGCATGTGCTTTGGGAAATCATTGTGGCTATTCCCCAAGCCTATATCGAAGCCGTTGAAATCATGGTGCGTCCCCACGGTCGAGAGGATGTGGTGATGGAACAAGTGAAACCCAACCGCACCCCTGGGCTGATTTTTCTGGATATTTTTCTGATCACGTTTACCCCGAAAACCATCGTATTGAAGTACCACGAAGATGGGCGCTATGAGGTGCATCGCGTGCGGCGACGTAAGAAGCGTAAAGGGGCAAAAGTATAGGGGCAGGTCTTATGCCTGCCAAGATCTAACGAGGTGGGGGATGGGAGAACTTGTAACCGTCCCCTGAGCGGAGTCGAAGGGGACATCTTGCATAGGTTTTGGCTTTCTCCCTTTGGGAGACGCGTTGCGAACGACTTCGCTCAGCCAGCGTAGTACCAGGGACGCTTACGACTTTTAAGTTTAAGTTATTGATTTTGAACTCAGGAGGGGGCTGATGAACTGGATATTAATCGCGATGATTTTCGCCCTGCTGATCCCGATTTATGAGGCTTGCCAGGATGAGGATATTTGGCAAAAAATGCTGGCCTTTGCCAGTATTGCCAGCAAAACCTCAATCATGATTTTAGTGGTGTCGGTATTACGAGATGACTGGATGATTGGGTTGGTGGGCGTGTTGATTTTAAGTGTGGGAAATGCGGGTCTGATGCTCTTAGCCCATGTGCTCAAACGGATGAACCAATTATGATTAACCACCTCAGTTATTTCTGTATTGGCGTTGGCATTGTCTTTTGGTTTTGGGGGACTTGGCCCCTTTTGGGTCATCGCTCGGTGCTGTTTAAACTCCACAGTTTGTCGGTGGCCGACACTTTGGGCTCCATGGCGATTGTGGTGGGGTTGCTGCTGCAAATCCCTCGGGAATGGCCGCTGTTAGTGCTGGCCCTAATTTCCCTGGCGATTTGGAATACGGTGCTGGGCTATGTGCTGGCCTACTGTTCGAGCAGCGACGATGCGGTGAACGGTGAAGCGTTTAGCAGTGAAGCGATACTGGATGGAGGGGACCATGGCTGATTGGCTTACAGCAGACAATTTTTATGTCATCGCCATTACCTTACTCTTACCCCTCACCGCCACGATGCTGGTGGCGCAGGTTAACCCCTACCATGCCCTAGTGATTCGCGGCATTTTAGGGGCGATCGCGGCCCTAGTTTATGCCTTGTTTGGGGCGGCGGATGTGGCCCTGACCGAAGCGCTGGTGGGGACGATGCTGTCGATTACCCTCTATGCGGTGGCGGTGCGATCATCGATGAGTATGCGCGTAGGCATCTTAACCGACGATGCTGGAGACATCACCACCCATTCCGCCCATCCCCTCCCATCGGCCTTGCGTAAGCCTTTGAGCCAATACCACCTGCGCCTAGAATGGGTGCCCTATCCCGATTTGGATGCCCTGAAGACAGCGCTGACCACCAAAGAAATTCACACCACTTGCCTCCTGGCACAACCCGGTGCAGCACCGCGTTATCAACTCCAAACCCGGCTACAGCGACTCTATGACCTGATTGCAGCAGATTTGCCCCCTGAGTTGGCCTGTTTGAGTTACGTCAAAGTAGAGGAACCGACTCAGCAGGTGGCCAAGACTTGAGAGCTAAACCCCGTTGCTGGACCTCCCGTTCTACTAGTAATCCTCCCCAGAGAAACCTACCCCGCCCTAACGGACACCCCTCCCAGGAGGGGATCACCAACCCCATCACGAGCCAAACCATGAAGTGGATCTACATTGCTGCTGGTATTGCCATCTATATCAAGATGCTGGTGTTTCCGAATCCAGTCATGGATACCTCTGAGCTGTCCATTGTCGGGATGGTGGTCGAGGACACCGGCGTGCCCAATGCCGTATCGGGCATCATCTTTCGCAATCGCCTCTACGACACAATTTTTGAGGTGGTGGTGTTCACGATCTCGATTATGGGGGTGCGGTATTTGCTGGCGGATGAGCAACCCTCTGACACGGTCTATCAATTTACCGATCACCCGTCGATTGTGCTGGCACGGCTGGGGGCGACGATCGCCGCACTGGTTGGCATTGAGCTAGCGATTCGCGGCCATTTGAGCCCTGGGGGCGGATTTGCCGCAGGGGTCGCGGGGGGCACGGCGATCGGCCTGATTGCCATCACCTCCTCAACCCAATGGATGGAAGGCATTTATAAACGCTGGCGAGCGGCGATGTGGGAAAAAGTATCGGTGCTGATTTTCATCGTGCTGGCGGTGCTGACGCTGGTGGGGGTAGAACTACCAGCGGGGGAACTGGGGGAGCTGATGAGCGGCGGCTGGATCCCGATTTTGAATGTGCTGGTGGCGATCAAGGTGGCGTTGGGATCCTGGGCGGCAATTTTGATTTTCATTCGGTATCGGGGGTTGCTGTGAGGAAGTCGCTCTATTCACCACATCAGGTCTGATCAGTCCACCTGACAAAGGATCGCCATACAGCACATGCTTTAGGCGGACATTAATTTAGGCAATTCAGCGGACTGGGTATCATCGCTGCAGATGTGACAATGGATAGGGTTACAAAATATCGATATCCCATAGCTGGTGGACTCAATGAAAGTTGCAGGTCTTCCTGCCAACGAAGGGGCTCGGCTGGGCGCACTTCAACGCTACAACATCCTCGATACTGAAGCGGAACAATCCTTTGATAGTCTCACGACCCTAGCCGCTCAAATCTGCGATGCGCCAATTGCCCTGGTGAGCCTTGTGGATAAGAACCGGCAGTGGTTTAAGGCCAAATGTGGTCTCGAGGCCAAAGAAACGAGTAGAGACCTGGCCTTCTGTGCCCACGCCATCTTGCAGCCGCATGAGCTGTTGATTATTCCCAATACCCTGGAAGATGATCGATTTGTAGATAATCCCCTAGTGGTGTCTGCCCCTAACATTCGCTTCTATGCGGGGGCACCTTTAGTCACTGCCGATGGCTTTGCCCTGGGGACCCTCTGTGTGATTGACCAAGTCCCCCGGCAGCTGACCTCCACTCAGATTGAATCCCTGAAAGCCCTTGCCCATCAAGTGGTAAGCCAACTAGAGCTCCGATTTCAACTGGCCACCAAGGAATCTCTTGTTGAGCAATATCAGCACGCTGAAACAGCCATGCAGCAAGCCCGCGATGCCGCCAATGCCGCCAATCGG
>CAYGVA010000025.1:0-32836 GCA_964353225.1 uncultured Leptolyngbya sp. | reverse complement strand
CGGAAACCTTAGGTCAACCTACTTATCTGAATGTCGCTAGTTACGAGGACATTCCTGTCATCCAAGCCTTGCGAGCGGCCCATCGACGGATTGATCATTCCAATACCAAAACCCCTGGCAGCGTTGATGAGTCGAAAAAATGGCTGGACTGGCCTAAGGTTTTGCAGATGGTGCAGCAGTTAAAGCAGGAATGCCAAACCCACTATCGCCATGGTGTACCCCGGAGTGAGCGTGCGATCGCAGCCAGTGTGCAGCGGTTTCTAATCGTTGCTTTGTTTGCTTACCTTGCTCCCGCTCGGCAACAGGTCTATCGAGAACTAGAGGTCGGACGGACATTGCTGAAGGGGCATTTAAGCCAAGGGCAATTCACGCCTAGTGATCAGGGCCGTTGGTGGATTCATTTGGAGCCTGAGGATTACAAAACCGGAGACACTTACGGTGTCCAGTGGCAGGTTGTACCTTCAATCCTTGAACCTCATCTAGAGGACTGGTTAAGCCGCTGGCGAGCAGTTTTTAAGCCCCAGCACAAGTTTTTCTTTACCCAGAAGAATGGTAAGCCGTACCCGAGCTCAGGCAGTTTTGGCAGTGTGATGCAACAAGCAGCCAGGCGACTAACGGGTAAGGCGACCACACCCCATATGTTGCGTCATATATTGATCACCCATTTGAAACTCAATGGGGCTTCCGATGCGGTGATGCGGAGCTTGGCAGAGGCGATGCATCATTCGGAGGAAATGCAGAAGCGGGTTTACGATCGCCGTTCTCCTCAACAGCGCACGGAGTTGGCCCAGCAAGTGGTGTTAGATTTGGCGCAGGGCAAGCCGTTATCGCGTTCTGCAACGGGGCGACCGGTGACGGTGGAGGCGTTGTGGGAAGATTTTCAGCAGCTGGGCCGGGAAGGGCAGGAGCAGTTGAGGCAGCTGTTGATTCAAGGGACAGGTGAATGTTCAAAATAGTGTCCCTTGCTGCAAGGTTCCGCACATAGGGAAATACGCAGAGAGATCGCTAGAACATTTCAGGACCTGTTGGCAGAGGCCATGAGGTCACGATAGTTTATACAACTAACAGTGAGCTGGGCTGGCCGTGATAGGAGGCAATGACCTGTTTCTTGGCACGGGTAGCGGCGACGTGGAGTAGGCAGCGTTCGCCAGTAACGAAATGGTCTTGAGTAGCTTGGTCAGCACAGTGATCAAGTCCATTTTGCAGCGGCAGAATGCCTGCGTTCAGAGCGGGGAGAAAGACGTAATTAAACTGCAGCCCTTTGACCCGGTGCATGGTGCCGATACGAATGCCGGATTCTAAAGGATTGTCGGGTTGGTTGCGGTGAATCCGTTTGACGGGGATGCCTGCTTGGTTGAGTGCAGCTGCAAACGTATCGACTAGCGCCTTGGTGCGAACAACGAGACAGACGCCGGATAGGGTGGAGTCTTCTGCTTGGATCTCCCGCAAGGTCTGTTGTAGGAACTTGAGTTCTTCTTCGAGGGTGGTAAATCCTTTCACTACGGGAACTTCCCCGTGAACCAACGAGCGATACTCAGCAAGAGAATCGGTGCCACCATCGAGATCGTCAACGGCGATGTCTTCCAATACGGCAGTTGCCCAACGGCGAATCTCATCGGTGGTGCGGTAGTTCAAGCGCAGTTTTCGAGAGCGGCCACGAATATCAATACCGCAATGGCTCAAGGTGACAACCTTGCCGTAAATGCGTTGGTGAGCATCGCCGACAATAAACAAGTCGTTGGCTTGGGGTTCGCCTGCGATCGCCCTCAACAACTCGAAAGCTGCCGGGCTCATGTCTTGAGCTTCATCAACAATGACGGCTTTATAAGGTAGCGAGTCAGAGCCTCTAGCTTTAATCAACTTGGCCGCATCCCGGAAGGCATCATCGGGTTCTCGCAGATTGTGCTCTAGAAGCAGATTGCGGTACTCCTCAAAGACTTGCCAGATATCCTGGCGTTGGGGGCGGTTTAAGCGAGTGCCTCGTCCCACTCGTTTGGCTTTCAAATAGTCACGCTTGGTTTGGCAGCCTTGGGCAAGCACCACATCTTGCCACTCACTCTGGTAAAAATCTAAAGGCAGCCCTAGCTCTACAGGCGCAAGGGTATAAGCCTCTTCCCACAAGGGATTGGTGACTTCGCCGTAGGCGATCCGGGTTTCTACGCCTTCTTGCCTCAGGAACTCCGCCACCCAGGCATCCAGGTTGATGACCTGAATGCGGCGCATGAGTTCTGGGGCGCAGATGGTCTTGAGGTTGGCTTCGATATCAACCGAAAGGTTTCGGGTGAAGGTGGTAAAGAGGAGGCGATCGCTGGGGTCATTAAAGCGATGCTGTGCCAACCACTTGGCTCGATGTATTGCGACCACCGTTTTGCCGGTACCGGCTCCCCCTAAGACTCGCACGGCACCATTCCAGTCTCGCTCGACCAGTTTGCGCTGGGAAGGATGCAAAAAGACGCGCCATTTTTCCAGCGGTGCGGCCAGCATCTCTTCCAGTTCGGCATCGTCGGTAATGACCATAAATCGACTGAGGCTGTCGACATTTTCCAACGCTTTTTCCAGGTCATTGGGGTCGGCTTTTTCCGATTCCTTTGATTTCTCAAGTTGTTGAAAGACTGTGTCGAGTTCATAGCCCGATGCCAACATCAGCAAGGCATCACTCGCTTCACGGGGTAAGTGGGGCAACAGGTTTTCGACATCCTCATCAGAAACAACCTGACGTACTGCAGGCAGCAAAATTTCGGGGACGCCGAGGCGCATGAGGTGCTTATCTTTAATGTCTTGGAAGCGTCCTGGGGTTTGATCCTGGTATTTCTGGGCGAGTTGAGCAGTCGCGGCTTCGGCTTCTTCCAAATCAATGATTTGCAGCGCTCCAGATGCCTCGTTGACGATGCAGGTTTTGCGCTGCGCCCAGTCATAGGCATCGTCGTGGTGATCGACCCATAGCAGGATATAGACGTTACCGGTGTCGGGCTTGAGCATGATGGCGCGATAGGCTTGGTCAATCCGCACCGATCGCATCAATTTGCTCTGACCGTTTTTGATGGTTTCGTAGTTTATGCCAGGAGCGGTAGGGTCTTGGCGAAACAGGTTGATAAACTTGGAAACCTTTTCCTGGGCATTTCGAGGGAGATGACTGTAAGACGTAAAGAATTCGTCGGACATGGCCAACCGAAAAGTATTCTGTAAAGCCATTGATTACGCTCCTTGCAGTCTGTCTTTAATGCTATCCATCGCGGCCAAAAATTCTTCAACGGTGAAGGCATACCAGCCCGCCTGGGCACAAATTTCCTGGTATTCATCCGTTGCGAGCACGGCTACTTTAGCCTCCGCCCAAGCCAACTCGGTTTCGGCAATGATGGTGTCCCGGTCATCCACCAGCTCAAATCCGGCTTCTGGCAACGGCCAGTTTTCTTGTTCCATGGTGGCGATCGCGGGTAGCAATTCATCTTCTAAGACCAGTTCCTTCAGCTTTGCCCAGCGCCCATCGGGCTCACAACTGGCAGTCATCAATGACTCCTGGCCTGAGGGTAGATCGACCAGAATCGGTTGTTTGCCTTGCTGAAGCGCTGTTCCCGTAATCGCATAGGTGTGGGGTAGGAACTGATACAGGTTCAGTAATCGCAACGCCTCGTTCCAACTGTTCTTTAAGCCTTCGGGATCGGGGCCAGGGGTATCGTCTAACTGCAACAGCACGAGGCTACCTGTCGGGTCTAGCTGTTCGTGTCGCTTGATATCGGCTGCATTCCAAACCTTGAGCTGCGGAGACACTTGGACTTCGTTATGGATGAATTGAGCAGGCGGCTCCCAATAATCGAGGGCCATATCGCCGATAACGGGCTGGATCTGGTCTAGCCACTGCTGCTGTAAAGATTGATCTACGAAGGATTGAGGATGGGCTTGAGCCAGGGTGCGCAGGAGTGCCCACTGTCTCCAAAGTTCGGCGGATGGCTGAGCGAGATAATGCATCAGCCATTCAAAGCTGCTGGTGCGTTCGTGGGCTGCCAGGGCTTCACACTGGTATTTTCGGTACATGCCGACGGGATTGGAATGAAACTGGGGATTGATCTGAGTGTTCAAACCATCGGGCCAGTTGACGATATATTCTGGGTCAAGCTGTTTGGCAATATCGTCCCAGGTCAAGGACCAGCACCAGAAATCGTTACTTCGTAAAATGGCAAGCCGTTGCTGGAAGTCCTCCCCGATGCGCTCTTTGTGGTACTCCCAGCCGTCGGTAAAAATGGCGATCGCCTTTTGTTCCGAGCGCCCTGAGCCCGTGGAGGCTGGACGAATCAGGAAGTCAGCACGGGAGGGAATCACCACACCCTCTTGATCACCCAGGGTGACCTGAGTCTCAATGGTCCAAGCGGCATCGCCAACTTTGAGGTAATAGCCCGTCTTCCCATTGATTGCTTCTTTGCGCAGGGTGACAGCCTGGTTATCTTCAGACTTGAGACGATAGCGGCGGATGGCTTCAATAAAGCGTCGCTCTAGCTCACTCTCAAAGTTGCTGTTGAGGCGGATGGCAGAAAGCCCGGTGGAGGTCTCTTCCAGCTTGGGCCAATGTTTGGCGATCGCGCTCAGGAGTTTCTGCCCCTGCTTGCGGCTCGTTTTGTCTTGGTCAAAGCTGTTGCGGTAGGCAAACAGGCAGGCGTAGCAGCCATCTTTGCCATCGTTCTGGCAGTCGCAGGCCCGCACCACTTTCAGCGCCTTTTCAAATACATCCCGCATGTTCTCAGGATCACGGATGAGCTGCCGCAAATAGCCGGTCCCTCCTGGCACGCTATCAAACAAATACAGGAAAGATTTCCGTAAGCTGGAGTTGGGCTGGGGTTCTTCGCTAATCGTCGTGTGGAGGTGACCGACCTGCCCGCCAAATTTTTGCTTGAGGCCCAGTTGCAGGGCTGCCACAAAGGAATGTAAGCCCGCTTGAGTCCAGAAATTATCGTCGGGCATTAAAAACCGGATGGACTCAGATTCAAACTCTCGATACAGGTAGAGCACATCCATCGCCTTAGCTTGATCGGGCTTGTCCCGAAACTGACAGCCGATGGTGTGGTCTTTTTTGCTGTTGCCCCGCATCACTTTGCCGCAGTTACGGCAAACCCGGAAGCCTTGGGACTTATACTTTTGCCCGCCAATGGTCACGGCTTCGCCGTTTCCCGTCGGCTCACCGAGGTTGATTTCGCGGAAGCTAGTGCGAGAGATGTACTCAAATCCAAAGGGAAACTCGTCGTCCTTCACTAGGAACGTTTTTTCTAGAAAGTCGGTATCGAAATCCACCAGGAGGTGCCGCTGGAAAAAGGCGGTGTTGCGATCTTCGCTGTCGTCACCAAAGCGGCTATCGCGATCGCTGGTGGTGGCCATCACTTGCTTGAGGCGCAACATGCGGTGAATCTGGCCCTGATCGTTCCACATGGCGTCCTGGCAACGGGGGCAGACGGGGGCCTTGGCTTCGGGTTCGATGGTTTGAATGGCGTAGTTGCAGTTGCGGCAGAAGCGCCAGGCTTGTGGCTCTGAGAGCTTTAGGTCAATCTGGTCAATTTTGACCCGGCGACCCTCAGCGTAAAAGACGCCGCTAGGGACCAGCTCTCGAATGGCGATTTGTCCCGGACGCTCGTAGGAGACGGGATAGGTTTCGTACTTTTTGCCGTCTTGGGCATCGGTTTCTTGTCGGCGTCGCCAGAGGATCGATCTCAGCGTCACTCCCGCTTCTGGAAACGCATAGTTCGGCAATAGCCCCTCATCGGTGAGGAAGTTAAGGGTGGGCTTCTGGTTCAGCTCTTTCATCAAGGCCCGGAACCCAGAACGCTCCTGAACAAGTTCGTCTAACTGTTCCTCATCTTGGAGGGCTTCCGGTTCTTCCTTCAGCTTTTTGAACTTAGCTCCCAGACCCTTAATCTGGCTGCTCAGACGGGTGCGTTCTTTACGGATTTCTTGCAGGGCATTGAGGATGCGATACCGCAAGCCGCCCTCGTCCTGCTCACCCTTCTCCATGAAGACGCGCAGTTCTTCGCGGGTACGGGTTTCGGTGCAGTCTTCAAAGAGCTTGAGGAAGGTGTCTAGCAACTCACCCTGGTGGTCTTGGATGTAGGTCAACCAGTTGTAGGGGAATTGCTGCTGATTATTGCGCTCGATCGCATTCAACACATCATTGAGCAACCGGGGAAAGGCTTGGCGCGAGACGCCGGTCGTAATCCAGTTATCTAGGCAGAAGGCCGTAAGCTGCCGCTGGAGGATGGCAGAGGCGTCTAAATAACAGCCAGCGGTTTCGATTTTGCCTTCCAGCATCCGCACCGGATCGGCATAGAAGTAGAGGTCGTGGGGCTTGCCGTTGGCGATCACACTCACCAGGGCGTTGCCGTCCCGCCGTCCGGCCCGGCCAATGCGCTGCTGGAAATTAGCGGTGCCAGGGGGCACAGAGCTGAGGAATACGGTGGACAGATCGCCAATGTCGATCCCCATTTCCAGGGTAGAGGTGGCGGAAATCAGGTTGGGGTCGCAGCGGCGAGTGCTCTCGATGAAGCGTTTTTCTAGCCGTTCACGGTTGGCACGGGTGAGCAAACCTGTGTGCTCGGCGGCGACAATGCGCTGGACTTCGCCATTGCGGTAGATCTCGCGGTAGTAGGCCAGGCCCGTCCGTGGATCGGGGGCATAGTGGCCGATACAGCCCATATTCAGACAGCGCATCCCCTCCAGACTAGAGCGCTCGATAGAACTGGTCGTGATGGGGTGGCTACAGCGATCGCACTTCAGCACCGTGCCTTCTGTCTGCAAGTAAAGGCTGTGCATGGGAATGCCCCAGGCTCTGCCGCCATTACAAGAGAGGGCATCCAGCAGCCCCACATCGACCAGCGCATCCAAGGCTGTGTGCAGGATTTCGATGAGCTGCTCTTTGAGCAACAGGCTAGCGGCGGCAAAGATGCGGGTTGTCCAGTCTTCGCTCCAGCTATTGCGTTGATCAGGACGGATCACGGTTTCAAAGCTATCGGCTTTGGCTGAAGCATTCACATAAAAGATCGGGCGTGGCACCGTTGGCCCGATTTTGGGCATGTAGGTGTATTTTTGCCAGAGAAAGGTATTGCCCCCGGCGGTCACGTAGTTCTCGGTGGCAGGTTGCAGGATGCCGCCTCGCTGCCGCAGATGGTGCAGCAGCCCCAGCAAAAACTGCTGTACCTGGTTAGGGGTGGCCTCGCGCAGGGCTTCGACTTCGTTGGTGAGTTTGAGGTGGAGGGCTTGAGCTGCTTGAGTTAGCCGCTCTGGGGCAAAGTAGGCGGCACAGATACCGCTGCGTTCTAGGGAAGGGCCGACGGCGGAACGGTGGCCGAACTGGTTGACGATTTCCCAGGTGAGGCGTTCGTTGAGCAAGTGGGGTAGACGACTATCAGCGGGCAAGTCGGGCTTGTCACTTTTCAGGAAGTCATCCCACTCCCGCAACCAAGCAAGGTCGATGGGGAGGAATGTAGCGACATAGTCGGCGGCAGATCCCAATTGGGTTTGCCAGTAGTTGGGAAATTGATCTAAGAGAGATTTGAGGGTGATGCCTGCCCTCACCCCAACCCCTCTCCCGCCGGGAGAGGGGCTTTCAGAACCCTCTTTTCCCGCGGGGAGAAGGGGGCAGGGGGATGAGGGCTGGGTGTGGTTGGCGATGGTTTGGGCGATCGCGGTTCTCAGGGTGGTGCGATAGGTACGCGCACCATAAAAGCCAGCTCGGTGGGCAGCATCTTGCACCGAATCAGAGAAGGTCAGCAGCTTTTTGTCAGCGTTGAAGGGGGTCGTGTAGAGGGTGCCGATCATGGCGCTGGTGAGGCTGGAGGCCTGGGCTCCCAAGATAGCCATGCCGTTTTTGCCCTCGCAGTAGGGGCAGTCGTGGTTGACCAGCAGATGCTTCTGGCCATTGCGGGTTGCCTGGTGGGTGTTGTCGGGAACATGGACCCGAATCAGCCCTTCGTTGCCGCAACTGCGGCAGTAGTGGTTGCGGGAGCCGTTGATGGTGAGGCATTGACCACAAAAAAGGTGGTACTGGGGCTGGGTCTCGTCGCAAGGGAACACGTAAGCCACCAGGGGCTTACGGCTAAAGTAAGCCTGGTAAAAACTCTTGAGGGCATCGGGTTCGAGCTTGTCGGCCCCCTGACTGGGGCGCACCCCACCCCAGCCGGTGGCACCACAGTCGCGGCAGTGTAAGACGGGTAAGGTTTTGGGCGGAATGGTCTCACCCGGCTCCGAGCTTTTATTCGCACTATCATCGGAAAAGGTAAGACGCGGCTGCGCCTCGACGGTGGCGACCATGCGGCGCAGCTCGCGAAACCAGTACTGCACACGGAGTGAGACCCAGGGCAAGACTAAGAACGTGCCATCGGGCTTGGGCACCGTCCGGCGGGCGGCGGCGATCAGGCTGAACAGGCTGTCGAGTAAGGGCTGTGTGTACTCTGGGGATGCTTTTGGATCGATGCCCAGACGGCGACCGAATAGGTCTAGCAACTCATCGTAGGTCTTAGCGCGATCGCTCAGCTTACGGAGTAGATTTTGAACGATGGGCAGGGTCTTTAGTTCTTGGCCGAGCTGAATACGCCACGCCTTATCAAGGGGATCTCCTGGGTCGGTAGAAGCCTCTAGGGAAAGCTGCTGGGGGTCGGTAGGCGGCAAAATACTTTGCTGCTCAAAGGGCTGGCCGATGCCCATGCTTGTATTGCCAGCTTGGGGGGCGAACTCTTGCAGCCATAGGCGAGCCTGGGCGCGCAAATAAGCAATGGGGGAAGCGTAGCGATCGGACTGGAGGGCATTTAATTTATCGGGGCCGGGGATGGGCAGCACGTTGATCAGCGCATCCTGGTCTTCGTAGAGGAAGTCGTTGGCGGTGATACGGTCTTCTTCGATCAGGGCGTTGTCGTCAAAGGGCTCATCAAAGATAGTGGTGGCGTACTTCAGCATCTCGGCTTTGTTGTCCTCACCGCCGAGGGTGGCGGAGGTGCCGACGCAGGCCAGGTGGTGGCGAGGGGTTTTGAGGCGATGCTTGAGGCGGCGCAGCAGGCAAGCCAGGTCGGTGCCCTGCGCCCCATCAAAGGTGTGGAACTCGTCCACGATGATGTAGCGTAGCGCCTCGGGGTTGCCCTGGTTATGTTGCCAGAGGGATTGGGCATCGGGCTGGATCAGCAGATAATCCAGCATTTTGTAGTTGGTCAGCAGAATGTCGGGCGGACAGTTGCGCAGGGTGGGTTTGTCGGTGATGACTTTGTCTGGCCCCATGACGGCGGTGGGCTTGTCGTCCTGGTCGCCGACGTAGAGGCCAGCGGTGACGTTGCCTTGCAGCGCCGGGGTGCCGTGAATGAGCCCAGCGATACGTTTGGCCTGGTCGGTGGCCAGGGCATTCATAGGGTAAATCAAGATGGCTTTGATGCCCGGTGTCCCGACCTGCTGGCGGCAGTGCTCTAGCAGGGGCATGAGGAAACATTCGGTTTTGCCGGAACCGGTGCCGGTGGCTACCAAGGTGGACTGGTAGTAGGGGGGCGCGAGGCGCTGAAAGGCCCGCTCTTGGTGCAGGTGGGGGTTGAATTTGAGGGGAATGTCTGGAAAGAAGTGGGCTCCGGTGGTGCCGGGGCGAAAGGGTAGACCGAGGGTGATGTAGGGGCCACGGTAGTAGTTGTCGGGCTTGTCCAAGAACCGATCCATTAACCCTTCAAACCCTGGGGTGGTGGGTCGAAAGGTGGTGTGGAGGTAGTCGGCAACGCAGTTGCGGATCTGACTGGCGACAACGGAGGGCAGCATAGGAAAGCCAGAGCGAACAGATATGGGGCTAGCGCTTTCGGTCATTGCTTAGAGGCATAAAGAACAATGGCTGTACCGCATACCTCTAAGCCCTTTTTACCCTTCCCAATGAAGAAATCAGGGAGACAGCATTTATGAAACTTTAGAGGGGTTGCATTTGTTCTTGCCGCTTCTGCTCGAGCTGGTCTTCAAACGAAATGCCCTGTTCTGCAAGTTCTCTCATAGCCTCAGCATCTTCGACGATCTCCTTGGCTAAAGCCTCATTCTCAGGGCCTTGCCCCATGCGAACCCCAAGACTCATATCGCCATCTTTAGCTAGGTAATACGCCCATTCCCAGTATTTGGGATACTGCTCGATCAAATATTGGCGAGTGTATTCAATCTGATGACCGTTTACCTCTTCAATTGCTAAGATTTCTCGGCGAACGTAAGCTTTGAACTGCTCAACATTTGTGAAAAATCGAAAGCCTGCGGCATTAGCCGCTTGCTCAGTCTCGTCCCCTTCATCTAACAATAGGGCAACTGGCTGGCTGTAGCCCGCCTGAAGACCATCGGGCCAAGCTAGATCGAGAATCGTCGACAGGTCTCCAGTTTCAGCATGAACGAGATTGTAAGACAACTCACCTAGAGGCAAGCCTTGCGCGACAACCCATTGGTTGCATTCTTGGAGTGCTTGGTCTTCGGCATCGTCGGCAATGCCACCAGGAATGACAGAAGAATCCCGTTCTAGTACCGAGGCAGTGGCCTGTGGCTCAGGGATGGAGTTGGTATATAAGCTATTGAGGAATTCATTGGCTTTGCTAGCAAGCATTTCACGACGGGCAGCTAGAAACGCCTCATAGTTCTCATATTGCCAAAGCTCTGTTAGGTAATTTCCGCTTGAATCTTTGATGGGAACCCAGTGCGACGCAACTGTCTCAGGGTGTTTCCCTTCGTAATGGCTGAAATATTCTTGAGGATCGCGATTGCTGACCTTGAGGTTTGTTTCTTTAGTCAGAAAGGTGAAATTAGCGATCGCATTGACTTGGCTACGCCGATAGCCTTGTTTGTAGAGTTTGGACTTGGGAAAGATGTGATGAATTTCCAAACTCATGAGCGGACCAAGTAAATGTTTGGACAGGGGAACGTCGTCTTCCCAATCACGGGCTTCGTAGACTCGGGTGAGCAGGTAGAGTAGAGGATAAAATCGGTTGCCCATACTCCAGCCGCTAAAATCACCGGGAGTCACCCGCAAATCGCCTCGATTTTGTCGAAGCTGTTCGATGAGCCGCGTTAAGCTGCCCTCTGGACCATCAATCGCCGCCAGGTCTTTTTGCAGAGTCGACTCTGTTTGCCCAGAATAGCGCCCCCATAAGATGGTGTTGACATACCAGTAGAGCATTTGGTCACGATCACGGTTATCGGCGAAGTGCCCGCCCTGCTGATCAAGATATCGAGCCATCAGCGGGAAGGAGTAGACACTGCCCAACACGCGATGATGGTCTAGGCCCAACCGTGACGAAATGATATTGAGCAAGGTGTCGATAGCATTCTCTGTGTCAGTTAAGCCCTTTCTAAAGCGCTCGGTAGAAACGTCTTTCAGCGCGGCAAATCTTGACTCATTGGTAACGACTGCTGTGATGCAGCGCAGTAGCCAGTCGAGCTTAAAGTAGAACCCTGCTTTTGCCCATTTATCTAACCGAGTTTTGAGTTCGTCACGGGCTTCAGGCCAGGCTGCACAAATGCGAGCCAGCGCCAAATCACCTTTAGAAAGCTTGGTGCCGCCACTATTGACGTTGTTAAAAATATCGACAACTTCATCAACGGTTTTATCCGCGCCTGTGACTTCTTCGATATGAAAGTCACGGTTTTTGATGTTGTCGATCGCGGTGAGACGGTTAGCGTACTCTGCGAGTTTAGGGGCAAAGTCTGGATTCGCCGCCAGCATCGGGAAGAAAGTTCCGACGCCCTTTTGCATTAGCTCCGTGACGCTAATCCACAGTGGGTTGCCATCCATGCGAGTGGGCATGTAAAAGGAGAAAACTTCTTCTTCAAGATGGAAGTAGAGTCCTGTAAAGGCTTGAGCGTTGCCGTCGAAAAATTTAGGGGCATGACCACGAATCAAGCCGTAAAGGGAGGTAATGCGCTGCTGTCCATCCAGCAACAGCTTGACTGTTCCGGCACTGAGTTTGCCATCGCCTCTAGCCTGCTCTTTGACCTGGTCGGTTTGAGTCTCCCAAACTAACAGGCTACCAACTGGGTGCCCTCGATACAGCGAGGTCATAAGATTACGAACCTGATCGCGATTCCAAACGTAGCCGCGTTGAAACTCGGGCAGCGCAATGCTGCCCATTTCAATCTGAATCAGGATAGTACTTAGCTGCATAAAACTAATCGATAGGGTTGAAGTTTAGGAATACTGCTCAGAGTGTTCCCAGGGGCGGTTGAGGGGAGACATTATCAGTTTTAGGGCTGGTCATAAATCACCTCGGCTGCGGCGATGACCTGGTCGCGAAAGTAGCGGCTGAGGTCTTGGGGCGTGTTGAGGTCAACGGTACGCCCAAGTAGCTTCGAGAGTTGGTCTTGCAGATCGATAAAGGCGAAGCCGGGGGTATGGCCTGGTTCAAATTGCACCAGGATATCGATGTCGCTCTGGGGGGTGAAATCATCCCGCAGGATGGAGCCGAACAAGGCCAGTTGGCGAATGTGGTGCTGTTGGCAGAACTGGGCAATTTGCGTCTGAGGGATCGGGATAGGAAGCTGGCGGTTAGAGGGCATGGGGCATGTCCTGTTTTTTCTAGTGTGCCAAATTCGCGAAGTGTGCCCAGGCAGTGCGGTAGTCGCTGACCCGATCGCACTTATCAAAGGGGGCCTCGTAGACAATCTTGCGGTAGCGGGGGCGACCCTCACCCCCAGCCCCTCTCCCAGAGGGCGTTCGCGAAGCGTCTCCGAAGGAGTTGGGGAGATCGGAGACCCAGCGCTCGCCGTCGCGGAGGGGGACTGTGGGGGGGAGGGTGTCGTCTTCGATTTCGATTTCGAGGGTTTCGACGATCGCCTGCTGGGTTTCGGGGTTGTAGACGTCTTCCCAGCCGATGATGCGGCCCTCATCCCCCTGCCCCCTTCTCCCAAAACTGGGAGAAGGGGGTTCTGAAAGCCCCTCGCCCCTAGGGAGAGGGGTTTGGGGTGAGGGCTTCCGCTTTTTGCCTTTACGGGGCAGGCCGACGCCGGTGAGCCCTTTGCTGGTGGTGAAGATGATGCGTCCGTTTTTGTCGTAGTAGGTTTCGCGTTCGTATTGCTGCATAACGGGGAACTGAACGCGGTAGATGGTGATGAGTTCGTCGAGGGTGAGGCCGAGGGCCATGGCGGCGAGGACGTCAATTTCGACGAGGGCCTGGCGGCGGGCGTAGTCGGTGCGGAGGGCGCAGGTGCGCTGCCAGGTGGGGGTGAGGTGGGCGAAGAAGTGAGGGTCGAGGCGGGGGTCGTTGGGTTTGCTCCAGCGGTCGTGGGTGAAGGCGGGGTCAAAGGTGTCGGCCCAGAGGTCGGCGTAGTGGGTGGTGAGGCAGTTGAGGGCGAGAGTGCGTGAGAGCAATTCTTGAGTTACTTCTGGAAATGGAAAAATGGATGCAAACTCGTCACCGTAATTGCTTTTGCCCGTAATTTTCACAAGAAAATCGTACGGAACCGAACTGGTTAGTCCCGCCAATTTCAGAAGTGTGTTTGAATCTCGTGTGCAGATTGAAAAACAACCGTGAATATGTGCAACTCCGGGATGCAAAATCGATGTAATCAGGGTTCTTTCACCAGATTGACTAAGGAGCTTTCTTCCACAAACTCTATAGTTGTTGGTGATTCTAGAATCTCCATTCCAAGGCAGGCATGGAATTTTGTCAGTATATTCTTTCTCCTCACAGCTTGGAATGTAATTTGTCCGAGGTAGATAGTTTCCTGTCAAAGATGATGAATCTAAAACACTATAATCACTGTTTAGCTTACAAATTCTATTGGGTGTCTTATTGATAGGTGTCCCAACATAAAAATGAGGTCCAGAGACAATCAGTTGTTGTGGTGAATCAGGGAAACAAGTTTCACGAACAATGATTCCATCTCTCTGAGCATTGACCTCATTCCAGCATGTGGAAGGAGTTGAGTAGTATGGTATGTTTGCGATCTTAAGCGGTAAAGCCGCAACCTTCTTGAGGACATCCACTAAATTTTGTGTATGTATGCTGGGTAGCTGAACTTCTGAAGCAGGAATATCTTCGCTGTTGTATAGTTTCCCAAATATTCCTAAGGTTTCTAAATCGATACTGATGATGCGCGAAGAGTGTCCCTTAAGTTCCCACTTTCCGTCTTCCCCTTTGATTCCAGGTATCTTTCTCTGTGTAGACGAACTAAAACATTCAAAAACTGTCTTGGGACTATAGAGATTAGCAATATGGACAAAACGAATAAAACTGTCATGTCTTAAAGGACGTTGATAAACATTGATACTGAACTTCATATGATGATCTACATCAGCAAAAAGACTTAACTCATTAGCAAATTGAAAATGTCCTTTTAGAAATTGATATAAATATGTTCGGATTAATCGGCCTTTCGGATCATCATAGACACCTTCCGGATGAAGTATTCCTGATACTCCATGTGGCTTTATAAAATTCCAGGTCTGAGGCAGGAAGCATTTATATAAATTAACTTTACTACCTCGCATTAAAGGGTAATTCTGAACTGAGTTTAGGAAATTTTGGGTCCCATCCAACTCTTCAAATTCTGCCAAGTAGCCTTCTAACAGACCTGGGTAATTTGCAAATAGCTCTTCTCTTGTCTTGGCTAATTTATTGGCTGATAGCTTGCGCAATTCTAGAATTGGATTGTAATCTCCCAGAATTCCACTTTCTTCCCACTCCACCTTCACCCACGGGGGATTCCCCACCATCAAATCAAACCCACCCCGCTCCCGAAAAATATCGGCAAACTCCAGCTCCCAATGGAAAAAGCGGTGGCGTTGGGCCAACTGCTCCACCACTTGCAGGCGGGGGGTGAGCCGCATCAGCTTGTTGAGATCGACATAGCCCCAAGTCTGCAAAAACAACTTGCCCTGCGCCGCATCCTGCGTCTCCGGGAAAAGCTGCATCTGTTGTTGCGCCGGGGCGAGCATTTCCGTTTCGCCCAAAATCGCCCCCACTTCCTGCAAAAACTGCTCGCGGGTGGGCAGGTGCTCGGCCTCGGTGATGGGCCAAAACCAGAGGGCGCACCAGTAGTCCATCACCAGCTTGAGGCGACGGTAGGCCCCGGCGTTGGTGACCCCTTCGGAGAGTTTTTCTTGCTGGTAGATTTTGTCTTTCATCTCCAGCGGCGAAGCCCCCCTTGTTAAGGGGGGTTGGGGGGATCGGCTCGGTGCCTCAGCGTTGGGATCCCCCCCTATTCCCCCCTTGGAAAAGGGGGGAACAGATTGCCCCCATACCGTCAACGGGTCGGTGGTGCGATCGCGAATCTTCGCCAGATCTGCGGCGTAGCTCACCCACAGCTCATGGAGGCGCTGGCTCAGGCGCACGGCATAGTCGGCCTGCTCAGGGGTGAGTTCCGCCTTGGCAAAGCCCGACTGCCACGTTTTGATTTGGGCGATCGCCTCCGGCTCCATCTGCTTGATCACCTTATCGGTGTAGTTCGCCATGCCCGGATCCCCCAGCAGGAAATGGAAAATGGCGTTGCCCGGCAGGTCTTGATCGAGGGGAATGCGTTCGGGGTCGAAGGTGTGCCACTGGGCCGTGCCGCGCTTCAGCCCGGTCACCTGGTCGCGTCCGTACACCTGGCAGCGGGCACCGATGAGGGAGTTGCCGCAGTGGAGCTGGAGGCCAAACCAGGGGACGAAGACTTGGTGGCCCTCGGAGCCCTCACCCCTAGCCCCTCTCCCAGAGGGCGAGGGAGACAAGAGTCCGGCTCCCCCTTCTCCCTGGGGAGAAGGGGGCTGGGGGGATGAGGGCGTTTCCCCATAAATGCAGTTGAGCCAGAGGGAAACTTCGGCGAGTTCCATGGCGATGGGGTTTTTGTCGATGCCGTAGACATTGCGATCGGCGAGGAGCATCTTCACCTTTTGGGTTTCCAACGTGATGCGATCGTGGGGGATGCGTTCCCCGAGTTCCACTTGCTTGCGCTCCAGGTAGGCTTCGGCTAGCTGGTCGATCACCTCATTCAAAAAGGCGGCACTGCCCATGGCAGGCTCGCACACCGTCAGGGTGAGGATGTCATCGGCGGTTTTATCCTTCAGCAGTTCCTTGAGGGCATATTTCACCAGGCATTCCGTCAGCGACTGGGGGGTGTAATAGCTGGCGCTTTTGGTGCGATCGCGCCCCGCCAACCGAAACAAAAACTTGCCGCGCGGGTGCATCCGGGGAGTTTGCCCCGTCACTGGGTCTTTCACCAGCTCGTCAGACTTAAACTCCTCTAGCCGCGATTTGGGCACAAAGTAGCCCACCTCCAGTTCGCTGCGCTCCTCCGGGTCTTTGGCGGGCTTCACCTCGTACAGGTCTTCTTCTGCCAAAAAGGCCGACAGGCTCAGCAACCCCTCGTACACCTCCCCCAGTTGGTTCACCCCCAGTTGGGCATAGCTGATGCGCCCCCGCCGCTGGTGCTTCCCCGGCTTCGAGAGCGACATCAGCTCCAGCACCTGCCGCAGCACCGAGTTGCGAAACTTGACCCCGTTCAGCATCGGGGTTCGCGCTGGGTCGAACAGGTGACTTTTGAGGGCGGGCAGGCGAAAGGTGTTGTGGAGGGGGCCGTCGGAACCCTCACCCCAAACCCCTCTCCCTGAGGGAGAGGGGCTTTGACCTGGCTCCCCTTCTCCCCGGGGAGAAGGGGCTGGGGGATGAGGGCCGCTTAGATCCAACTCCCGCTGGACTGCTCTTTGGACGGGGTAGCCTTCCCACAGCAGTTTGAACAGTTGGCGAATAGAGCGATCGATGAAGGTGCCGTTTTCGTCGGCCTCGGTGGTGAATTCTGTCTGCTCCAGATCCCGCAGGGTTTCGAGGCTGTAGCCTTCGCGGTACACATCCGACCCCATGGGGATGTAGCCCAGCTCCGGGCGGGCTTCGATGTAAAACACAAACAGCAGCCGATAGACCCAGCGTAGACACTCAATCTTGAGCTGGTTGGGGTCAATCTCGCGATCGCCCTCCGCTTTCTGGGCCTCGGTGGAAAACACCCGCTTTTTGGCCACCGCTTTGCGGTAGTAGATGGTCTCGTTGCCCAGCAGCTCGATCGCCTGACGCAGGGCAAACTTCAGATCTTCCGACACGCTGTAGGCATGGCGGTGGCTGTTTTCGTCCAGGTCATCCAGCAGGGGGCTGCCTGCGGTGGGGCAGGTGTGCTCCCGGTGCAGCAGGGTGGCCGCTGCCAACAGGGCGCTAGCGTCCCGCTCGTTGAGCAGTTCTTGCAGGTCAAAGCGCAGCAGGCGAGAGGCGCTCCACTTGTGGCGATCGATCAGCACCATCTGGTCAATGCTGATCAAGATCACCCAGCGGGGCGGGTTCTCTAGGGCAAAGATGGGGTCGAGCAGGTCTTCGAGGGTGGTGTCCTCGTCCCCGGAGCCCTCATCCCCCTGCCCCCTTCTCCCAATTTTGGGAGAAGGGGGGTCTGAAGTCCGGTTCCGGTTCCCCAACTCCTTCGGAGACGCTTCGCGAACGCCCTCTGGGAGAGGGGCTAGGGGTGAGGGCAGCGACAGCACATCCGTCGGCTCCCCGGTCGGGTTAAACCCCTCCAGCACCCAGAGCTGGGGCAGACCATTGCTGCGGGTTACTGCCGCCACGATGGAGATTAGGGTTTCATCGTCCAGGGCCTTTTCCTGGGGCTGCCAGGTATAGCCCAAAATCGGCAAAAGCTGCTGAAAGAACTCCCGCTGGAGGGTCAGCTTCTCCGCATCTTCCGCCCGCGCCATCCGGTCTTGCAGCCGAAAGTAGGGCTGCCGCAAACTGCCCAACGCCTGGTCCGGCGCTTTACCCCCAGTGCCGTCATCGCCATCACTGCCGTCATCCTCGGTGGCCGCTGCCGCCTTCCATCGCTTGGCCACCTCCTTCAGGTCTTCCTTGAGAATGGCATCCAGATAGTGGGCCGAGTAGAACTCGTTTTCGTTGGCAATTCCCGGTAAGGCCATATCAGTTTTCTTCCACCCAGTTTTCTAGGGCAAGGTCAGGATAAATGCGAAAATCATCGAGATTATTGGTCACTAGCGTCAGGCTCAAACTCTGGGCGTGGCTGGCAATCAGCTTATCTAGGGCATCTCGCCGACGATCCGGGGCTGCCGCTCGGACTGCCGCATAAATTGCCGCTGCCGAACGGTCAAAGGCGATCGGTGGAATCATCTCCACCAAAGCATCTAAGGCCTGACGATTCTGCTGTTGCTTGTCCTCACGGCTGACCCAAACACCGTATTCCAACTCCGCCAGGGTGATGGCCGATATCACCACATCCCCCTGACGACACTCGGCAAAGCGCTGGGCTACCGATGGCGGTTGATGCTTCATCAGGTAAATGCAGATATTGGTGTCGAGCATATATTTCATAGGGCTTCCCGCTCTTGAGTCCCCTGGTCGGGCCGCCCCTCAGCCATAAAGTCAGCCGAAAACGCCGCGAACCGCTCCAGCACATTCGTAAGGGGTGGCCCCACGGGGCGAATGATCATCACATCGCCCCGGCGCTCAATCTCATATTCCACATCCAGGCGATCGAATTGAAGCTCTTTGGGTATCCGAACGGCCTGAGAATTACCACTTTGGAAGACGCGGGTACGCATGGCGTTCTCCTATCCAGAGAATGTATCTACGAGTATATACATGGCAGCTCAACGCGTCCTCAATACCGCCACGAGCTTAATAAACGGTTCGGGTTCCGTCGTCATCGACATATCAACCCAGTCGCGATAGTCCTTGAAGATCTTCTCGGTGCGGGTCAGTCTGTCCTGGTGGCGCTGCTGGCGTAGCGCTTCCGATCGCCTGTCTTCCGCAAACTGTAATTCTAATTGCGCCAAGTGACGTCCCTTGAGTGTGTCCAACCGAGCCTTTTGTGCCTGAAGCTGGGCTGATAGGACCGCATCGAAGGTTTCGCGCTCCGCCAGCAGGGTGCTGCGGGCTTGCCGAATCGCCTGGGTCCGCAACGGCAGCAAGTCGTCCACCGGCATCTCGCCAGGATTAGGAATGGGTTCCTGCCCGAGCTGGGTGCGATTCACCGTCTCGGCAAACGGCTCAACCGTCGTGAACTGGCCGTCGTGAAACACCGCCGAGACCCAGCGCGACAGCACCGGCGCGCCCCGCCGACTGGGGAAGCTGCCGAACAACACAAACACTGCTTCCCCCACCGCTAACCCACGGGGCAGCGTAATCACCGGAGCCTGGTGCCGCCCAAACCGAAACAGGCAGCGATCGCTCAGCCATTCCACTAAGGGATGAAGCTCCCAGAGGTACTGCTTGTCGGGCCAATTGGCCTCTTCCCGCCGCGCTTCCTCCATCGACTGCATCACCACCTGGGTGCGATCGCTCAGGTGCAACAGGGCTTTGTCATCGGGACGAATTTCGCGGGGCAGCCGCTGATAGCGCCGCTCTAGCTCGGCAGGTAGCTGCAGTTCCACAAACCGCTCCGACGCATTAATGGTGAGGTTAGGGGGCGGGGCTTCTAAAGCCTGGAGAGCAGCGATCGCATAGTCATAGGTACTGCCAAACAGGGTCGGTAGGGTGCCCGTCTCCACTTTGGGATTGCTGGTACCGCCGTCGGCGACCGGTGCCGCCACCAGGTCAGGATTCGAGAACAGGGCAAACAGATCGATCTCACCTTCTTGACTGGAGGCATTGCGATCGAGCTGCTGAGAAAACTCATCCGCCGAGGTGCCTTCCTCAATCACCTTGGCCGTCACCGCCTCTTCCGCCTCCGCATCAAACACCCCCATAAACACCGAGGGGTCGCCGATGTTCTTGATCGCCTGGTCGTCTTTTGCCAGCAGCACCTTGATGATCCGCTCCACCTCGTCCATACGGTCCAGCCCTGAGCGGGTCAGCAGATAGCGAATCTCGGGTTGACGGGTTTGGCCATAGCGATCGATGCGGCCATTGCGCTGCTGCAACGTCATCAGCGACCAGGGAATGTCGAAGTGGATCAGTCGATGGCTGAGGTAGTGGAGGTTCAATCCCTCCGAGGCCACTTCTGTCGCAATCAGAATTCGCACCTTGGCGCTTTCCTGACCAAAGGCTTCCACAATCCGGGTTTGATCCACATCGGCCATGCCACCATCCAAAATCTCCATGGCCTCTGGCTTCAGCTTCAAGTCCTGGGGCAGGTGCTCCCGCAAAAACCGTAGTGTTTCCAGCCGCCCGGTAAAAATCACGATCCGGTCTTTGGGGTCTTTGCCCGCCCAGCCAAAGGTCTTGCGGATGAGTTGAAGTAGCGCCTGGTATTTGGAAAACGCTCCCTCATCTACCGACTCCAGGGCTTGCCGGACGCCTAGCAGTTCTTGAATGTCATGGCGATCAGCGGGACTGATTTCTTCCTGGTTCTCTAATCGCTTGATGCGATTGTTCACCGTCTCCAAACAGGCCGCAGGGCTGGAGAGCATCGCCTTCAGCAGGGTGGTCTTGAACAGTTGGGTCGCAGAGCGGCGACTGTCGATGCGCTCAAACTTCAGCTCATTCAGCCGCTCAAATACCTGCTCCTCCGCCGGAGATGCCTGGGCCTCTACCGGCAGCACATTCCGGTCGGGGACATGTTGCTTCAGGTCCTTCAGCACATCCTTCTTAAAGCGGCGAACGTACAGGTCACGGATGTCGTCCTGGGTGTAATCGGACTCGTTGGCGATCGCCGTGGCATCCAGCATATTCATCAAGCTGGCAAAGCTCTCAGCCCGACCATCGTGGGGCGTCGCCGACAGCAAAATCAGCGTGTCTGACCGGGTCGCCAACCGATCCGCCAGCTTGGCCCGTTTCGAGGCCGACTGCCCCCGCCCCCGCTTCGCTACATTGTGGGCCTCATCAATGATGATGATGTCCCAGTGGGCCGCTTCTAAATAGCTGCGGTACTCCCGGTCTTGCTTCAGGGTATCGACCGAGATGATGGTGCGATCGTAGTAGTGAAAAGGATTGTGGTTGCCGGGAATGCGGGTACGAATGCGCTGAATCGTGGTGGAATCCAGCCGCACCAGGGGAATGGTGAAGCGGCTCCAAAACTCTTTCTGGAACTGCACCATCATCGCCTTGGTGGTGACCACCAAAATCCGACGCCCTCGACCCCGTCGGATCAGTTCCGAAACCAAAATTCCGCATTCCAGGGTCTTTCCTAGCCCCACCGCATCCGCAATCAGAATGCGCTGCCGGGCCATCGATAGTGCCTTATAAGCGGGCCAGAGTTGATAGTCCAAAACATCCATCGCCGCCCGCTGCCCCTGGTAAAGGCGTAGATCATCTGGGGCAGTTTGCTTTAAATGGGCTTCCAGAAACAGCAGACTATGGGCATAGCCAGAAGAGGTATCATTGACAAGCTGCGTCTCCTCAGGCCGCAGCACCTGTACATCATCCTCCAGCTCCTCAATGAACCGCGCCGCCTTGCCCTGGATAAATTCCGATACGCCAATGGCTTCAATAACCCGTCCCCCGTCGGAGGCGATGTCTGTAGACTTCACCAGCCATTCAGCATCACGACAAAGAATCCTGGCCCCAGGGGCGATGATATTGGACTGCAAGGGCGATCGCTCCTAATTTGAGGACTATTCAGTGCTCTGCGCTTAGATACACGAAATCGAATCTCCTCCAAAGTGTAAGAGCCATCATTCATCCCAGAGCACCGTCACCCAAGAAAAAGGACAATCCGCTCTCAATAGCAAACAAAACGATGCAAGGTACGTTTGAATTTATTAGGGGCGATAACGTGCAGAACTCGTGTACCCACAAAATACAGCGGCTACAACTCAAGTGGTACGGATGTTCGATCCCACTTTGGGGTAGTGGGGGTCGCAGGTTCAAATCCTGTCGCTCCGATTGAATACTGATATTAAAGAGCCAAATTCCGTCAGGGGTTTGGCTCTTTGAGTTTGCACTTCCTGATGCCTGCCTTCAAACAAGTTGACCGATTGGCATGATCTATCCCCCGGGGCATGGGTGCCCCTGAGATATGAGGATTGCCCGACCTTCTGCTGACTATTCCCAATCATTGACTATGGCTGATCTGATCGAAGTGCAGGTAAATGGTGAATCGAAAGATTGTCTCCCTCACACGAACTTGCCTGCCTTTTTGGAAAATCTTGGCCTAAATCCTCGTTTAGTGGCGGTGGAGTACAACGGCGAGATTTTACACCGTCAGTTTTGGCAACGGACTGTTATTCAAAACGGCGATCGCCTCGAAATTGTCACCATTGTGGGCGGCGGCTAGTATCCGGCCCCCGTAGCCGTCGATAGTCTATTTAGGCCAATGCGCTAAGGATTTAGAGCGATCCGAGGTGTCCTAGGCAAAGTGACCCAACCTATAAGCGCACAACGTTAGGCAGGGCTGCCCGGTTTTGGTACCCTCAGGGGTGACGTTGACCTAATGCCCCCATGTTCAGCACCGTTTGGCAGCAGATCACCCTTAACCGCTTTGCCCTACACCAATGGCGGCAAGTTAGCGTGGTGCATCGCCTCTTGGGCTTTCTGCGGCAGTGGCGGCAGGGAAGTGCCCTATTGCCCTGGGGGGATGTGATTGGGCTGATCTTAATCGCTGTTCTGCTGGTCCTGTCGCCCTATGTGTCTACCACCCTGATTGGGGTGTTGCTGCTAGCCTGTGCGGGCTTTTGGATGCTGCTGACCCTTTCCGATGAGGCCGGAGAAGGGCTCACCCCGATCCACTTAGTGGTGGTGGTGTATTGGGGTGCAATGGCCCTGGCGACGGCTCTCTCGCCGGTCAAGGCTGCTGCCCTGCAGGGGTTAGTGAAGCTCACCCTGAACCTGGTGCTGTTCCTATTAATGGCGCGGGTGATCCGGCAGCCGCGCCTGCGCACCGGCCTGATTACGGTGTATTTGCTTACTGCCCTGGTGGTGTCGGTGTATGGGTTGCGGCAATGGTTTTTTGGGGCTGATGCCCTAGCCACCTGGGTGGATCCCACCTCAAATCTGGCTGGGACGACGCGGGTTTATAGCTACCTGGGCAACCCCAACCTGCTGGCAGGGTATTTGATTCCGGCGGTGATGCTGAGTGGGGCTGCGATTTTTGCTTGGTCCCGCTGGATGCCCAAAGCCCTGGCGGTGGTCTTGGCCCTGACCCACACCGCTTGTTTGGTATTGACCTTTAGCCGAGGGGGCTGGCTCGGATTTATAGCCGGTAGCTTTGTGCTGCTGGTGCTGCTGGTGCAATTTTGGAGTGTGCGGTTCACCGCCTTTTGGCAGCGGTGGGCGTTACCGGTGCTGGTGGGGGGATCCGCTGCCTTTGTGGTGCTGGCGGTAGTGGCGGTAGATCCCTTGCGGGATCGGGTCATGAGTATGTTTGTGGGCCGTCAAGACAGCAGCAACAACTTCCGCATTAATGTGTGGGCGGGGGTACTAGATATGATTCGCGATCGCCCGATTTTGGGCATTGGCCCCGGCAATGACGCCTTTAACAAGGTTTACCCCCTCTATCAACGGCCCCGCTATACTGCCCTCAGTGCCTACTCTGTATTTTTGGAAATTGCGGTGGAAGCCGGTCTGGTTGGGTTGGCGGCGTTCCTCTGGTTGATGGTGGTGGTGTTTGGCCAAGGCTGGCGACAGTTGCAGCACCTGCGGGAACAGCAATCTGTCCAAGGGTATTGGTTGATAGCGGCGCTCGCCGCCCTGGCGGGTATGTTGACCCATGGCCTCGTGGATACGGTCTGGTATCGCCCCCAGGTGAGCACCCTCTGGTGGCTGATGATGGCCCTTGTGGCCAGCTATTACCGTAGCCAGCCCCGAGCGCTATCCCCAGAATGAAAATTGGGGTCGCCCATGCCAACTGGGGTTCAACCAGGTCTAGAATGCGGTGATGCTCTGATTTCTTGACTGCCCATGGTTTTGCCCGCTGCCGCTGTGAATCTTACCGAAGCGACTTCCCTAGCCCTAGCGCAACAGGTGCAGCAAGTTTTGGTCCAGACACCCCTCACCGATGCACCGATTCCCAGCACCTATGGGCGTCAGGGGCAGGGGACGCCCATCGTTCTACTCCATGGCTTTGACAGTTCGCTGTTGGAGTTCCGCCGCTTGTTTCCCCTGTTAGCGACGGTCGGTGAAACCTGGGCCATTGACCTACTGGGGTTTGGCTTTAGCGATCGCACCGTCAGCCCCAACTTTGATCCAGGGGCAATCAAGCTACACCTCCACAGCTTTTGGCAGCAGCAGATTCGCCAACCAATGGTGTTGGTAGGAGCCTCCATGGGCGGGGCGGCAGCGTTAGACTTTACCCTCACCTATCCAGAGGCGGTGCGGCAGTTGGTACTGCTAGATAGCGCTGGGTTTGCCGCAGGTCCGGCCATGGAAAAAGTGATGGTGCCACCCTTGGACCGCTGGGCCACCGCCTTTTTGAAGAATCCTTGGGTGCGGCGACGCATTAGTTTGCAAGCCTATTGCGATCGCACCTGGGTCACCGCCGATGCGGAGCTCTGCGCCTCGCTACATCTAGACTGTCCACACTGGTCTGAGGCTTTGATCGCTTTTACCAAAAGCGGCGGTTACACCTTCCTCAGCGACAAAATCACCCAAATTGCCGTGCCCACCCAGGTAATTTGGGGCCGACAGGATCGGATCTTAGGTACCGCCGATGCCGAGAAATTTGTGGAGGAAATTGCAGGCAGCCACCTGGCTTGGATTGATCAATGTGGGCATGTGCCCCATTTGGAGAAGGCCCAAGAGACAGCTGAGGTCATCATTGCTGGCCTGAGGATTTGAAAGGATATCAATGGGCGATCTTAGAGGGGTTGAGAGAGCTCTATCGCACATTTCACCAGGTACTGAGTTCCTTCAGAGCAGCAAATAGAGTTTTTGTACGATGCTCTGCCAGCTAATTATCTCGTAACCGTCCCACACATCACACTGGCTGAGCGGAGTCGTTCGTGAAACGTCTCCCGGAGGGAGAAAGCCAGATCTCCCGAAAAAGTCCCCTTCGACTCCGTTCAGGGGACGGTTACATTATCTCAGCCATGGGACTAGCAAATCGCTCATCTATGAATCTTTAGAATCAGTGGTGATACTAAAGCTATAAAAACATAAATTTTAGACCACTATTACTTCTGAGCAATAGTGGTCTAAATAAGATAGAAAAAACCGACTCAACGACTCCTAGGCATGCAGCAGCACCGCCAAGAATAGCAAGATCATGAAAACGGCACCACTATAGAATAAAGCGATCCAAATCTTTTCTAGGACCTTGGAGGGCTGTTTTTGCCATGCCCAGCGAACAGTAGACATCTTGGGACCCGTGAACCCTGGACCTAGCAGAGCATCTAAGTAGGGCTCTGGCAAATTATCCCGATAATCTTCACCATAGCGAGCCATATGGGCAAAGGAAACCTCTCCTTGACCACGCTGGGGTAGGATGCGCCGTCTTTGATAAGGGACAATATTATCCCCAAAATTACTCAAATATTCTTCGCTATTTAGCAAGGCATCAATAAAGGCATTCAGTCCTTTATTGCCGAGCACAATTGACCAAGCAAACTTCTCTCGATCACCATAAACATTGCGGCCTAAAATTCGCTGAATGCAAATTTCAACAAAGCGGTAGTTATTATTGCTGTCATACACAAGGCGACGAAAAGAATCCGATGAAACCAATCCGCAAATAAAATCTTTGACCGTGATTTGGCCCGATTTTAGTTGAGATTCTAGGAAGGGCTGCCGATGACTTTTCAGCATCTGCTGTTCATTATGAATCTGGCGATAGGCCGCCATGATTAGATCGTTGAACTCAGACTCGGCAAGGATATTATCGGTGCTAAAAATCCGGGAATGTTCATCACCCGGAACCTCAAATCCATTTACCCGTTGGTTTTGAGAAGATGGAGCATACTCTAACAGTGCGATCGCCATAATTAACCTCCTAACTTTTGAATGCGAATCAAGGTCACAGAACCGTAAAAATCGATTGATTATCTAGAAATCTAGATGTATCACTAACCTTTGAAAATGCGGCTGCGCCATTTATTTAACTGGAACTCTCCGATCATTTCGTATCGATGGGCGTCCGAAATCTGTGCTTGCAATGTAGCGATGCGAGCCGATTGAAAATCTACTCGCTGTTGCAGTGAGCTTGAAGCTTCACCAGAATTCTCTGGCAACGTTGATAAGCCCCAATCATCCTTCAGATGTGCTGCCCCCATCATCGCCACAGGACGCAAATCAGCGAGCTGTTGCTGTAGACTTTCAATCTCATGAGACTGTTGCTGAATCGTCTGAGTTAATACTTGTTCTGCAGCATTCCGCTCCGCACTTTTCTGGATCTGCTGTTGGCGATCCACCATCGAAGTCTTAGATTTGAAAACATCCCGAAGAATATCTTCCGCATCCCGGGCGCGGTCAATCCCATAGGGGCGATTCAAAATGATTGCGCGCGTCAGTTGAGGTGCATTGCCAGACGCCAGAGCTTTATCACTACTGGAAGCACTCCGCAGCAGTTGCAATGTATTAGTGAACCCGATTAGAGGCTGTCCTATTTGGGTTTTATAGCCTCGGTAGTAGGGCACCAGATTCTCGCCAAATATCTTTTGATACTCATCACCATCAAGATAAGAATCGATATCCGCCTCAAAGCCCGACTCGTCCAGAATCGTGCTGTGATATTTCATTTCCTCAAAACTGATAGGCGCACGACCTAAGAAATGCTTGAAATTCAATTCGATTGACCGATAGCGATAGCAATTATCGACAAATCGACTGCGATAGAGTTCTGACTTAGCAATCCATCGAATAAATTCACGGACGCTGAGTCTCCCCTGCTTGAGCTGTGACTCCGGAATCTGTAACCGCTCACTCTCCATCACATAGGCATTACCCAACACTTGACGGTAAACAGCACGAATCAATATCTCGGCTTCCTCAGCAGAAAACCCAGGGCAAAGTTCAATAGGATCTCCAGCAAGCACCTGCAACCCATCATATTGCTTGCGCCGATGTATATCACCGGGCTGACTTGTCAGCGGAGCCTTAGAAGAAATCGGCAGACTTGGCCTTGCAGGCTTGTTTTTCACCCCTAAGGCCCTAGCAATAATGTCCTTCGCATCCGAAACCGGACGCCAGCTCGGCGATATATTTGTGGGCGGTTCAATCCGACTGGGTGTATTTGTCAAGATGGCCTGGGTCAAGCGAGCCGAATTGCCCTCAACCAAATCTTTATCGCTGGAAGAGCTACCGCGCAAAAGCTTAGACATATAGGTAAAACCCACCAGGGATTTCCCTGTTTGAGTTTTGTAGCCCCGGTAGTAGGGCACCATATCCTCTCCAAACACCTGCTGATACTCATCGCTATCGACATACGCATCAATGTCAGCGTCATATCCCGCCGTATCCAGCAAGTGACTATGTAGCGTCGTCTCTTGGTAATTTTCTGGAGCACGGCCCAATAAATGTTTGAAGTTCAACTCAATGGATCGATAGCGGGGGCAGGCCTCAAAAAAGCGGGTACGATACAACTCCGATTTGGCTAAGCCGCGTACAAATTCTCGAACACTCAGTTCCCCTTGAGTAAATCGAGATTCTAAAGTTGCTAGGCGCTCACTCTCCATGATGTAGGCATTTCCGAAAACCTGCCGATAGATCGCCTGAATAACTATTTCCACCTCCAAGGTAGAAGCCCCTGGCCAAAGACGTACCGGTTTCGCTTCATCAAATGGCCGCACACCCAGTCTAGAATCTGGATTCACGGTTGGATTCACAAATGTGCTAACCATAGTTCTCTTCCCCTTAAAGGCAAAAATCGGATTAATTAGGCTCGAAAATCAAAATACACTTTATTGGGCCATTAACCACACTCATTAGTAATCACGGATTGTAATCAAATCGGGTCCGAAAGCTACCGTATTTAATCCAATATTGCTTGAGCTTATGGCCAGGGGTTAACAGACTAGCTTTAACCCGATATAAAATCACCTGCCTGTGATTCCCCATCCAAATCTTGCTGACAGGATCGACCGAGATGATCGCGCCGCCTAAGGTTGAGACGCAATCTGAAAAACGCTCGATCGTTCCATAATCTACCGTCTCAAAAATAAAGAAACTGCCCGAACAAATTAGGTGACGGCTGCGAATCCATCCTTGAATTTTTTTCTGAGCTACTGGAGGTAACATTTTTGATTGAGAAACATCCAGAGTTGAAAGAGGTTCTTTATCTTTTAACTGTGATTTCATGGGCAAAGCTTTCTCGCTTTTCAAACTGTAGAGAACCATGTTCCGATCCCCAAATCTGCTCATTCGTATCTACTGCCAGGCCTTTATCCAAGCTATTCCAGGTGGATTCTGTGATTTCCACATCACTAACCAAATATGTCTGACAGCCATTTTTCTCAATGCGACATAAATTGCCAGGCTCGACACTGCCAATAAATTTTTCGTTCTCTCGCCTAAAAATCATTGAGCAATGCTGTCGCCGTTGAATACAATCTGGAGCGATCGTTTTTAATATTGCAGGTTCACGAGCTGCCCCTGCATAGAGAAAAGCATCGACCAGGCTATAATTCTCGATATAAATATGGTCTTCCTTATCGACTAAACGATGTATCCCCTGACGGTAAGGTGTCCACAAGTCATAGTCATAGACTTGCTCAGAGTAGAAACCAATATCAGAAAAAAAATCAAACGCTAAAGGTCTAAAGAAGACATGAATATGGGCATACTCCCTAGGGTTTTTAGATGCTTGCTTTTGATTGCTAAAATCCCCTGCCATCCAGTGAGCAAGTGTTATTAAATCACTGGAATACATGTCAGATGTAGGTTGGTTGGCAGACGTCGTCATGGCAAAGAATGGCCAAGTAGCTGGTCTTTTCAGGATTTGCAAGCTTTAGAGCATGATCAGAACACAATTACTTTGTCTGTGACTGTCGTATTTCAGAAGAGAACGAGGCCGTTACAACACCAGAACCAGCACTTGTTTTGATGAGCGACACTCGACAACGAACATTTGGATTGACAAACCAAATTTTTTCTTCCGCTGCGGCTCGATCATAATTTGTCAGCAGCACAAACGTGCCGTCTTCAAGCAGACGATAATCGCCTGCAGCCGGCATCGTTTCTGCATAGCCCTGCTCGCGCAAAAGCTTGCCACAGTTAAGCCGAGTCGGATCTGGCACGGGAACCAAAACGGATGTCCCTTTCAGGACCTCTTCACCGTCATCCCAATCAGAATGACCTTCCCAGCTCATTTTGAACGGAGAAACAACCGCTTGCGGCTCGATATTGTAGGTCTTACAGAGCTCAATCACTGAATCTGCTTTAGGGGATATCGCCTCAATATCAATGACTGACTCTACCGCCTCAAAATGGCTGAATGCTAAATGATGCGCACTCCGTTGAGACCGCCATTGACCTATAGATTGTTCAACAAAATCCTGAATATCCATCAAAATTATGCGGAGATGACAAAAGCCAGAGATTGATCGCCTAGACTAGCAGCACCAAACTCTGGCTACGGTTCTACAATCAACCGAATTAACAGACCCAATATCCTCAGATGTTTGACTACAAAAATCTTGATCTTAGGGAATCGGCTACATTAACTCTGGTAGAAAATGCCTGTGAATTCAATGGCAATTGGTCAGCGACTCTATCGATTGGCTTGAATAGTTGTGTAAAACTCATTTTTGCCATGACAGAGTTTTTCCCTATGTTGACCGCAGTTGTCAATGTGGACTAGGCGTTAGCCACCTCAGCAACCTTGATGATTTTTCCACCCGTCTTCTGAATGTTTTGAATTTTTCGAGACAACTGAGCATAGCCAACCTCAAAGATCGCATTGCTTTGGGTGACACGAGAGCCGTAATTGGACTTTGAAACAGTAATGCGAAAACGCTTGCCAGTATTACTGTAAGCACCGGTTCCAGATGCTGGATTGGTGATTTTAGTGGCCATATTGCCAGCAATGTCGCCAATTAAGTTTGCAGCTTTCCCGTTATCACTGGTTGCATCTCCCCGGCATAAAGAGAAGGTCCGGTTAAAGCCTACATTCTTAATGCCAGCTTGAGTTTTGTTGCCGCGAATAGCAGGAACAATGTGCTCCCCAAAGTTGGCATCATACTCGCCATTGTCGAGGTAAGAATTGATTTCAGCCTCGTAGCCTTGCTCGTTATATAGAACCACATGCTTAGCAATTTCTGCTTGGTCCTGAGGAGCACGACCTAGCAAGTGCTTGGAGTTGAGTTCAACGAAGCGGTAGGGAGAAGAATTCTCAAAAAATAAGGTCCGATATAAATCAGACTGGGCAACGGCCCGCACAAATCCTTTGACGGTGATACTACCATCGCGCAAACAAGACTCGGCCGAAACCAATCGCTGGGATTCCATTAGATGAGCATTGCCTAAAACTTGTTTGTAGACTGCCCGAATCACAAGTTGCAGGTCATCTTCTGTGAAGTTAGGGCGAAGCTCTAATGTATCCGTATCTTCAAGCCAAAGTGTCATAGCAGGAGGTTCCTTGTATTAAAAAATTTCCTAAAGCAGATATATCTGTCCCAATCTCAAAAGCCTGATGCCCGGCAAACATCAGGCTTAACATCAACTACGCAATCTCGGTGATGCTGACAATTTTTGCCCCAGTGCGATTAATACGCTGTATTTGGGGGGTCATCTTGCTAGCTGAGACAATATATTCACTGCTGCTGACACGCCGAGGAGAGTCAAACTTCGCGCCACTCACCAAGATTTTGAACCGCTTCTCAGTGCCGGAGCCAATCACAGTTGAGGTGGAAGGCTTAATCACATTCGACAAGTTTCCGCCCAGGGCACCGACAAGCTGTGATGCTTTTACGCTGCTATCCACTTGAGCCGCACCTCGATTGAGGGCAAAGATCCGGTTGTACCCAACCTGCTTGGGATTGGCGTCGCTTTGTCCGCCTCGGTAGTAAGGCACCACGTTCTCCCCAAAGGCAGCTTGATACTCATCGCCGTCGAGATAAGAGTCAATCTCAGCGTCGTAGCCCTCAGCAACACAACGAATGATGTGCTCGGATACTTCTTTTTGGTCTTGGGGTGCACGACCGAGTAAATGGAGGAAATTTAATTCCACAAAACGGTAGGGTGCACAAGATTCGAAGTAGCGGGAGCGATAAAAATCGGACTTGGCAACAGCCCTTACAAATTCACGAACAGTAATGGATCCATCCCCTAATTGGGACTCCGCTGTGATGAGCCGCTCGCTGTCCATCACATGGGGGTTACCCAAAACCTGCTTATACACAGCACGAACGGCGACTTGGACGTCTTCTGGGCTGCTAGTGGGCCATAGCTCAATCATGGGAATTTAATCTCCTGTAACTAAATGAAAAACAGATAAAACGGTTGATGTTAATACCCTTAGCTTCGCATCACCTCGATACCTTGGTGGTGAAGTGAGATCCGGCTCTGCCGACACCCGTGTACCACTGTTCGTAATTAACATCGTGGTCTGTATCACAGACCGCTAACCCTTGAAAAATCAAGGGCTAGCAATAATTTTTGCCCTAAGTCCTAGAGAACTCAAGATCCCCCATTCACTAACGGTGTAGACGAGTGAGCTAACCTGAAAGCCTGGGGGATTGATTTACCTACACAGCAGTGACGCTGGCAATAACACCGCCCTGACGGTGGATGCGCTGATAGGTTTCGGAGAGCTGTGCAAACGGCACCATATAAACCTGATTAGCACGACGGAACTGGGAAACCTTTTTAAGGGTCTTTGCCCGGTAGCCGGTCACTTCAATCCGATAAACCTTACCTTGGTCACTGGCTCCGATTCCTTGACGCTGGCGAGCGACCCCAGATGGATTACGGAAGGTCGATCCGGCACTGGCAGGGGAAACAACGGGGGTAGGGGTTTTTTGAATGACAAGGGTGTTTAGGCGAGGACTTTTGCCTGCCAGGTCGGCCTTCAAACTACTGCTAGAAGCGCCACGTACCAGCTGGAACAGGTGGGTAAACTGAACCATGCTCTGACAGGCTTCGGTTTTATAGCCCCGGATATAAGGCACAAAGTTTTCGCCAAAGGTGGTTTGATATTCGTCACTATCGAGGTAAGCATCGATATCTGCTTCAAACCCTTCCGTATCTAGAATGGTGCTGTGCATCCGCATTTCTTCTAAATCCAGCGGCGCACGCCCCAAAAAGTGCCTGAAGTTCAATTCAATCGCCCGATACCGGGGACAGCTGGTGAAAAAACGAGTGAGATAGAGGTCTGACTTAGCGACAGCGCGAACAAACTCACGAACGCTTAGCTCTCCCCTTTTGAATTGGGATTCAGGAACAACCAGACGCTCACTTTCCATTACATAAGCGTTACCCAGGACTTGGCGATAAACAGCGCGAATGTAGGATTCGGCCTCTTCATCGGAGCGACCGGGCAACCATTCCACGGGCGGAGTCTCATCAAATAGGCTGACTCCTAGTCTTGATGCAGGTCCAAAAGGCATTCAAATACTCCTGGCTAACGGCAGAGGTTAAGCAATACTACAAACGCTAAATGCTGACAGTTAGAAGCCACAAGCCCCGCATAGGCCTGACAGCAGCTAAAAGGACGCCCCGAATCCCCGCTCCAGTGAAGACTTTAGCTAAGTCCCATGTGGGGATTTATACGGTTTGTTATGAACAATCTTCTAACAGCGTCGTCGATCTTCATTAGAAGGGTTCATTAATATTTACGTTCAGCCTTTTGCCTGGCACCTGAGGCCCTATTCAGGTGCCTCGGTCTCTACTATGGATCCCAAAAACCTTGATTTTGCAAGGGATTGAGTGATTTGAACAAGGGTTTTTTAGATGCATTTTATCCATAAAACCTGATTAAACGTTACAGAAGGCCACTACGCCAGCAATTCTCATTTTGGAGAATCCCCGTTTGCCCTGAGCTCGTCGAAGGGTGAATGGGCTTCGACAAGCTCAGCCCGAGCGGCAAATTCAGAACCCGCGAG
>CAYGVA010000024.1:0-33831 GCA_964353225.1 uncultured Leptolyngbya sp. | reverse complement strand
CATCGGGGGAACGGGTGGCCCCGTTGGGCAGCGTAAACCCAGCGCTAGAGTCAAAACCGAGCCCCGTACCATCCTGCTCAGCCCATATTCCCAGTTGCACCGCCAGATTAAAGTTCCGGTTGCCGGTGTCTGAAAAAGCGGGTGGCATAATCACAACCTCTCCATTCGCCGTTCGTTCAATGCGGAGGTCTCGATTGGCTTGGCAAAAGGCATAAAATTCATCGCGACTCATGGGGGCGATCGCCGGTAATGACACCGTCATCGGCGTTGTTTCAGATTGGATGAGAAGGGTGGTGACCATAGCCAGATTGCCCCATGCCAAAACGTGCAAGTGCTTTTAATTTTAGTGCGCCGCCCCCCCCAGGCGTGAACCCGCCCGCTATCCTAGAAAAGCTGTGCCAAGACCCTGAGCCCGATGGAACCCATTCATGTGATTGGTGGTGGCCTCGCCGGTACCGAGGCCACCTGGCAAATTGCCCAGGCGGGGGTGCCGGTGGTGCTCCATGAAATGCGACCGGAGCAGCGATCGCCCGCCCACCACAGCGAGCATTTGGCCGAGCTGGTGTGCAGCAACTCCTTTGGGGCGCAGTCGAGCGATCGCGCCGCTGGCCTACTCCATCAGGAATTGCGGCAATTGGGCTCCGTGGTGATTGGCAAAGCCGACCACCATCAAGTGCCCGCTGGCGGGGCATTGGCGGTCGATCGGGGCCGCTTTAGCGCTGACCTGACCACCACCTTGGCCCAGCACCCGCTCATTGAGCTACGGCGAGAAGAGGTGCAAACCCTTCCCACCGATGGGATTACCGTGATCACCACCGGCCCCCTCACTAGCGATGCCCTCTCCCGTGGCCTTCAAGATTTCACTGGGCAAGCCTACATGAGCTTTTTTGATGCGGCCAGCCCGATCATTGTGGGCGACAGCATCAACCGCGAGATTGCCTTTATGGCCTCCCGCTACGATCGCGGCGAAGCCGCCTACCTCAACTGCCCCTTGAACCGCGAGCAATATCTGCACTTTTGGCAGCAGCTCTGCGCAGCCGAACAGGCGGAACTGAAGGACTTTGAGCGGGAGACCGCCAAGTTTTTCGAGGCTTGCCTGCCGATCGAAGAGATGGCCCGCCGGGGGGAAGACACCATGCGCTATGGCCCGATGAAACCGGTGGGGCTATTCGATGCCCGCTTCGGTCACTTCAAAGACCCCGTCAATAAAGACAAAAGACCCTACGCCGTGGTGCAACTGCGCCAGGAAGATAAAGCCGGGAACCTCTGGAATATGGTGGGCTTTCAGACCAATCTGCGGTGGGGGGAGCAAAAGCGAGTTTTTCAACTGATTCCAGGGTTGGAGCGGGCGGAGTTTGTGCGCATGGGGGTGATGCACCGCAACACCTTCATCAACTCCCCCGAACTGCTCGGCCCCACCCTACAATTTCATCAACGGCCCACCCTCCTCGCGGCGGGGCAACTGGTGGGCACCGAAGGCTATACCGCAGCGGCGGCAGGGGGCTGGTTGGCGGGCACCAACGCCGCGCGGGTGGCCCTGGGTAAAGCCCCGGTGACCCTACCGGTGACCACGATGATGGGGGCGCTGTTTGATTTCATTAGCTCGGCTGAGCCCAAGCATTTTCAACCCATGCCCCCCAACTTTGGGATTATCCCGGCCCTAGAAAACCGCATTCGCAACAAGCAGGAACGGTATGGCCACTACCGCGATCGCAGCCTCGCTGATTTAGACCACTGGGTTCACCAACAAGACTTGCCGATCCCAGAGCTGAGCCAAGATAACGCTTCCAGGGCCATTGTCCCCACCGTCAATGCCTGAAATCATCCCTACCCAGACTCCTGCCCATGCCTATTTCTGCCCCCCTGACCGCTGAGGCGGCATAATCTACCGTTATGAAAAGACCCAAAACGCTATCCCACAATATCGGCTCAATTGCACGACAAGCGCGCGCCCGCCTGGGGTTGACCATTAACCAAAAGCTGATTCAATTTGCTGGCATTCAGCGTTCAGGCAACCATGCGCTGATCAACTGGCTCATTGCCCAAACATCTCAGAAAACCTGCTTTATCAATGGTGCCTTTCCAGGTATCAGCCCTTGGGAAAAAAACTGGGGGATTTCATATCCTAATTTTCCTTACTGGCCGCAGGAGCGTGACCAAAAGGGTGCGCTTGTTAGCAAAGATCTAGTCGTTTACTCCTATGAAAATCGAGCCCTCAACGCGATTGAGGCCGACAAGGATCAGTTGTCAAAATATATTGGCAAGAGCCGTGAAAGATACATTGCCGTTATTCTCCGTGACCCTTACAACACATTTGCCAGCTATTTGAAATTTGACAAGCCCATCACCGCCGATTTTGTTGAGCTTTGGAAGACCTATGCCCGTGAATTTATTGGCAAGACAGATATTCTGACTTCTCCCAAAGTGTTTATTAACTTCAATCGCTGGTTTTCAGACCAAGACTACCGGCGCGGGTTGGCGAAGCAGTTGGGCCTGACCTTTACAGATCGGGGGTTGAGTGAGGTGAGTCACCATGGCGGTGGTAGCTCTTTTGATGCTCAGGTCTTTAAAGGGCAAACTCAAAAAATGAATGTGCTAACCCGTTTCCATCTCTATCTTGACCAGCCAGAATTCAAAGCTATCTTTGCAGCCGATCCGGAACTGAAACAGCTATCGGACCAAATCTTTGGTCCCTTACCATTCCCATAGTGAAGCGCTTAGGCTAAAACTCTCGATTAGGGATGCGTCTGAAAGTAAAATGCCAGTGGAATGAGTTTCGACGTCACTCAGCTCTCGGGATGCGTAGATTGAGCGGAGTCGAAGCCAGATTTATCGAAAAAGTCCCCTTCGACTCCGCTCAGGGGACGGTTACTATTTGGAAATACGTAGAGAGTATGAATGGTTACGCTAACCTGCGTAGTATGACGCGAATCATGGCGATGTAAATGAGTGATTCGGAGGATTCTGGCAAGCCCTCATAGTCAACATTGAGCCGCCGACACCAATGAAGCCAACCATAGGTGCACTCTACAACTCAGCGCTTGGGCAAAAGCACAAACCCCTGCGAGCCTTGGGGGCGCAGCAGCACCTCTAAAATCACTGCGAAAACATATAGTGATTTCAGTTAAGAATGAGAGCAAAAAACTTCTGTAAGCCTTTATAACTCATGCTTCTTGGTTCTCAAACTTATGTCGAATGACTATAAATGATGCTCTTGAGGAAGTCCACCCCAGAGAACCCGTCATTAGACCCAGATGCGAGTCAGACGAGGCAGGCGTTCACGCGCTTCTTTGATCTGCTGAAGGAGCTGTTTAGCCCCATCCCGCTCCGGCACACTGGCAGCGACAACCTTGAGCGAAATCAAGAGTCCGAGCGTATCAACCCAGGTAAAACGCTTACGTCTCTTGATTTTATTGATATTCTCTTGGGATTGGGGTGGTTCTTGCCTTAGCCAAAACGCGGCTTTGACCCCGGTATCTGGCAAGATTGGTATCGTCTGGGGCTGATGGCGAATGCCCAAGATGACACAGCGCGATCGCTACCCCTATCGGATGCCATGGCTTATTTTGCACCCGCAATTATCGTTCTTTTAATTCAGATTTATATTTTTCTAACCTGGTTAAAGGCGCTTCAACGTAAGGATGGAAAAGATAAAATCCTGTGCTTTTTAGGATTCTTACTGGGGCAAGCCTACATCCTTTGGGAAATTGCTGTAGTCAAGCAAACCGGAAAGCCTTTGCCAGGATCCGCAGAGCAAAAAGCATTGATGGCAAGATTTCTGCTGGGTGGAGGAATGGGTGGCATCTTTACAATTTTAGGCTTGTTCTATTTGAGCTTCGGCGCTTTTGGAGTGTTGAAAAAACCAGAGCAAAAGCACAAGTAAAGTCAAGATGCGTCACATGTTATCCACCGCAGCCACCGCCACCGCTGCCGCTGCAACCACTGTAGCCATCTCCCCCACAGCCGCTACTATAGTAATTCCAGTTAAGGAATGAGAGCAAAAAACCTCTGTAAGCCTTGATACCTCATGCTTCTTGATTCTCAAACTTATGTCGAATAACTATAATACCAATACTGCATCCGCCAAAATGTGGTCATGATGGATTGTTTATGCCCCGTCCCCCAGCATGGCAGGCATATCAATCTCCTTGATGCAGGTGGCTCGCGACAAAGAAAGCACACAGCTGATCACGCTCATCAAATCCGACAACGGTACCGCCTCACCATCGACCAACGCATCATTTGCCAGATCTTCTAGCACTTCTGGCGTGCCGACATTCCCTGGATTAATCACCGTGACGCCAATGCGCTGCGATCGCAACTCCTGCCTCAGCGCATGGACAACGCCCCGCAAGCCAAACTTTGAGGCACTGTTGGCCACCTCCCGACCCGGAAAGTTATCGCGCCCCGACAGCGATCCCATCAAGATGATTTTGGGATTGTCGGATTTTTGCAGTGCCGGTAGCAGCGCCTGCACCAACCGAATCGGGGCCACCAAATTCACCCCAATCACGCGGGTGATGTCCTCATCGGTGCAATCCTCAAAGCGATACTGCCGAGTAAAGGCATGGGTTTCCCAGGTGCCGCCCATGTACAGCAAGGCATCGAGCGGGTCGGCCTCCACCGCCTCGGCCACGGTTTTCACCCCCGCCAAGTCAGACAGGTCCGCTTGAATCCATTCCCCTACCGGGGCAGGGGTCCGAGACACCGCCAGCAAGTTATCGCACTGCTCCACAAAATGCTCTGCCACCGCCAGGCCAATGCCGCGACTGGCTCCAGCCACCACCACTGTTTTAAATGCCATCGGTATCCTCCCTTAATTGAGGCGTAGCCCAAACTTGGTGACGCCGGGAAATTCGATCCCAAACTGCTCTGAGAAATAGTCGCTGTGGAAGGTTTGGTAAGGCTTGAAGCCCGCCGATTCGTAGGTGCGACGGGCCGCATCGTTGCCGTTGATGATCATGATTCCGGCAAATTCATGTTGCCGAGATCGCCCTTCATCCAACAACGCACGAATCAACCGTTTGCCCAAACCACGTCCCCGCCCCTCGGGCAAAACCGCTACCGTCTCAATAATCCAGTCCGCTTGAGGCGTCAGAAAAAAGGGTCGCAAGTCGCCACCCCAAAGCGCTAGGTAGCGATCGCGAAACATCTCCATCGTCGTCTCAGACCAGCCCAAGATTTCAGCCATGGCATCCAGGCGCGATAGCCGCAGCGGACAGTAATCCTCCTGTTCGCTGGGCACATACCCCGCCGCTGCCGCCATGGGCTTACCGCCTGCTTCGAGCACGATAAAGTCCTCGACATTGCCCCAATTCGAGGCGTCTGCCCTTAATTCTGCCTCGGTGAATTCCAGCGCTGTGGTGCCGGTGCCCTCCAGCAGATCTTCCCAAAAGCAATGATTCATCGGTGGCAGGGAGGCTTCGTATTCAATGCGGGCCAGAAACGGAATATCAGCGATCGCGGCTTTACGGGTACGCAAGGTAGCCAGCATCAAAACTCCTTTGAGGCGATCCCCCAAGAAAGATACAATCTGTATGTATCTCACTATAGAGACTTTCTCTGCGGTGTCAAGATACATACTGTCTGAATGCTTAAGGCTGTCTAACTGTTTTATGCGCGATCGCTGCCATGCCCACTAAGTTGACCAAGGCCGAGCAAACCCGCCGCACCCGCCGCGCCATCCTGGATCGCGCCCGTCATTTATTTGCCAGCCAGGGCTATGCCGCCACCGGCACCGAAGCGATCATCAGCGAGTTGGGGATTACCCGAGGCGCGCTGTACCACCAATTTGGCGACAAGCTGGGGGTGTTCAAAGCGGTGATTACCGAGGTCTACGACGAAATCACCGCCTATATTCAGACCCAGGTACAGCCCCTAGAAACCAACTGGGAGCAGTTAGTGACGGGCTGTAAAGCCTTTTTGGAAGCCGCTCAACAAGAGGAACTACGGCGGCTAGTGTTCATCGAAGCGCCTGCCGTCCTGGCTGCCGACGACCTGGTGCAGATCGACCAGTATGGGTTTGGTCTGCTGTACCAGTCGATTCAGATCGCGGTGGATGCGGGGGAATTGGCGGTGGTGGATGCGGAGGGATTTGCCCATTTGGTGAATGGCTCTTTGAATGAGCTGGCGGCATGGGTGGCCCAATCCGACGATCCGAGTCGGCTAGCCACAGCCCAATCCCTCGTCGAAACCTTGCTGACTCGGCATCGGCGCTAACTTAGTCTCAGAACAAGTTGTGTCCTCATTCCATGCCAAATATTCAAGACCTTGCAAAGGTTGAGGTGACCTCCGTCGCAGAGCTGCGTCAGTGGCTTGAAGCCAACCACGGTCAAGCCCAATCGATTTGGCTGGTCACCTACAAGAAAGCCGTCCCTGACAAATATGTCTCTATCCAAAACGTGCTTGATGAAGTGCTCTGCTTTGGGTGGATGGATGGCCGACGCATGAAGCTGGATGATCAGCGCACGATGCAGCTATTATCGCCGCGCAAAACCGAGCACTGGTCAAAAACTTACAAGGAACGGGTCGCCAAGCTCACTGAGGCTGGGCGTATGCATGGGGCCGGGTTGAAAGTGGTTGAAGCGGCTAAAGCCAGCGGCATGTGGGACTTTCTGAATGATGTCGATGGGTTGGTCAAGCCGGATGATTTGGTTGAAGCGCTGGAAAAGCATCCACCAGCGCTGGAACATTACGACACCTTCCCTGATTCTGCAAAGCGCGACATTCTCCGGTGGATTAAGCTGGCCAAGAAACCGGAAACCCGTGCTAAGCGCATCCAAAAAACCGCAGCACTTGCTGCCCAAAACAAACGCGCTTCAGGGACAAAATAGCAAGCTCTAAGCTGTAGCTATAGAAGGCAATTGAGGATGGCAGACCTTATTCTAATGGCCTTGGCCAGTCAGGTTGGAGTTGTTCTGATGTTGGATCCGCTGCTGGGTCAAAAGTAGCCATACCAATCTGCTTAGCCGCGATCAGCAATTCGCGATCGCAAGCAACCAGCAAGAATTCATCTAACTCTGGCAGGCTCTTTTGCAGAACAACGGCTGAAGCGAGATGAATCCCATCGGCTCCCCGTAGTGCTAAGTCAACGGTCAGCTTTACAGCCTCTTGCAGAACTTCGTCAGACAGTTGTACTTGAATGAACTGCTCCCAGTCGGCGGTGACTTCACTTTGTTTATGCTGAAACTGCTCTAGATTGATTTGGCCCGCCTTAGCTTTGCGGGATAAGGTTGCCAAAACTTCGATGAATCCCAGAGAGGCACAAGCCAAAATGAAACCCTCTGCAAATAGGGCTTGAGTTGATTGGGTACCGGACTCTTGGTAATAGCGTTTGACCCATGCACTGGCATCCAGATAGCAGAGTTTCAACGACGCTCCTCAATCAGTTGCGCTGAGGCGTTGATGCCAGTTCCAAGGATTGGAGAGACAGAAGTAAAAATGGGAAGGCCCTGGGTGGGGATACGAAAGGTTGGATTTTGGGTCAAGCGCACCATTGTTGGGGCAATAGAGTCATGCCAAGCATTAATCAGCAATAGCAGCCGATTACATTCAGGTTCACTCAGGTTATCGATGGCTTGATGAAGGGCAAGTTTTGGGCTCATAGCAGCTGAAAGATTCAGACGCGACTGCGGTTAATCGCATTATGACTCAACCGCTGCCAATGTTGGGTTGCGCTGGCCTAGTCTGGGCTCTCATGTTCAGACCGCAACTTCAGAATTTGATCCGCCATGGCAAGGCTGTCTTGATAGAGCACATCCTCACCCCAGCGCTGGAGTTGCTGCCCCAAAATCAAATCCGCCCGCTGGTCAGATAGCGCACTCACCTGCTCCACCCGGCAAGCTTGGGCACTGCCCCCCGCTTCCATCCGCATACAGCCTGTCGTCTCCGAGCAAAGAATGGTGCAGCAGTCGGCATGGAGATTGGTGGAGCTGAGGCGCAGGCCAATCAGATCCCCAATTACTTCACCCACATCCGCCACCGGCGTCGCCGCTAGCTCCGCCTCGACTTCTCGACCATTGGGGCCTTTGAAATAAACCTTACGAATGCCGTAGTCGCCCCCCTCTTCCACGTAGCGATTCGGGGTCCAGCCGAGGCGGCTGGCAAACCACCCCAAAAACATCAGGGCTTGGGCGGCATTGCCCCGCTCATGGTCGATGCTGATGCGGTCCACATCAACAAGGGCCTCCCGTCGCTCGGGGGGGTCAAAGGCCTCGGCGGTTAGTTCTTGCCAAGGGGAGAGGCGGTGCCAGTTGAGGTCAGCAATGTACTTGCCGTCAGCGGTAATGTCCTGCATCTTCAACAGTTCAGATTCCACCTCGCTGAAGTAGCTGGAATCCACAATGATGCAGTTGGTGGTTTCTGATAATTGCCGAAAGAGGGCTTGTTCTGGGTTGGGCGTGGCCTTCCACCAAACAAATTTAGGTAAGTCACCAATCATCAGAGATGCGACGATATCAGCCGCCCGTTCCAACGCAACTTTAGTTCCCCGCAAGACGATGTATTCGGAACAAACCATATTGCTGGTGTTCCGTTTTTGGATGGGGCAATAGGCGGAAACCTGGGCTGTAATCCCCTCATCGTTACCCAAGGTGGGGCAGAGGGTAATCACCCGACCGGGGTTGTGGGCCGAGACCGATTCACTGAGGTTAAAGCCCCGCAAATCGGGATTGCTGAACTGTTTTTGGCGATCGCTCAGTTGTGCATATTCCATCCGTAGACGCGCTAGGGTATGCTCCCCGACGCGACCCGTCACCCGTAAGCCGTAGGCCATCTGAGCTTGGCGCACCGCTTCGCGGGTGTCGGGGCCATGGACGCCATCGATCGCCCCTTTATAAAAGCTCAGAGCCGCCAGTAACTGTTGGAACTCTTCGGGTTCGTAAACCACGATGCTAAAGGTGCTGGCTCGGGTGGCGACTGGTGCGATGGTGCCTGTACTTTGGCTACGCCAAATGTCGCGCAGCTCTGCTTCGATGCCGTCGAGAGAGATATCTTTAGGGCGCTGGAGCGCCACAACGGGGGTCGTGGTCATGGGTTTATACCGCAGTGAGGATCCAAGGCGCGATGGTTATCAGTCAGAGACCGTTGCCATCCATGCTATCGAAATGTACCGAGATTCAGCTGAGCTTAAGGTTTTGCCTAGGACGCGTTGTCAATGCCTAGAGTCTGCGCCAACGGCGGCGATCGCAATTCAGCAACAGTTCCGCTTCCACCGGCCCCCAGGTGCCCGCTTCGTAGAGCGGGATCACATCAGGGGCGGCGGGGGCATCCCAAACCTCCAGTAACGGCGTCAATAATCGCCAAGAGGCTTCCACCTCATCCCCTCGGGTAAATAGGGTTTGATCCCCCAACATGCAATCGATGAGCAGGCGGGCATAGGCGTCGGTATTGGCCTTGCCAAAGGCAGCATCGTAGCGGAAATCCATGTCTACCGTGCGGGTGCGGAGGGAATTGCCGGGGGCCTTTACCTCAAAGCGCATGGAGATGCCTTCATCGGGCTGAATGCGCAGGGCCAGCACATTGTGGTTGAGCTGCTGGGCCGCCGACTGGAACATCATGAAGGGCACTTCTTTAAAGTGGATGGAGATCTCCGAGATCTTCTTCGGCATCCGTTTGCCGGTGCGCATGTAAAAGGGCACCCCCTTCCAGCGCCAGTTATCCACCATTAATTTGAGACCGGCGTAGGTGGGGGTGGTGGACTCGTCGCTGGCCCCCTCTTCGGTGCGGTAGCCGGGGACCGACTTCCCCTTCATCCAACCCGAGGCATACTGGCCCCGGATCGCCGACTGGGACAGGTCCTCCAAATCAGCCAGGTGGGTGGCTTGCAGCACCTTCACCTTTTCACTACGAATGCTGTCGGCATCCAGGGAGTTGGGGGCCTCCATGGCGGTGAGGCAAAACAACTGCATCAGGTGGTTTTGCACCATATCCCGCAGGGCTCCAGCGGTTTCGTAATAGCCCGCCCGACCCTCTAGACCGACGGTTTCGGCCACGGTAATTTGTACATGGTCCACAAATTGCCGGTTCCACAGGGGCTCAAAAATGGCGTTGGCAAACCGGAAGACCATCAGATTTTGGACAGTTTCTTTGCCCAGGTAATGGTCGATGCGGTAGATCTGCTCTTCCTTGCACACCCGCTGCACCACCCGGTTCAGCACCCGTGCCGTGGCTAGGTCTTTGCCAAAGGGTTTCTCAATGATCAGTCGCTGCTTGTCGGGATCAGCTAGCATCCCCGCCGCGCCCAATTGCTCCGTCGCTTCCCCGAAGAAGCGGGGGGCCACGGATAAGTAAAAGACCCGGTTACCCCGAGTCCCGCGCGTCTCATCCAGCTCTGCCAAAAAGGCTTTGAGCTTTTGATAGCTCTCGGGCTGGTCGATGTTGCCAGGGCAATAGTAAAGCCCCTTGGCAAAGCCATCCCAGACGGCTTCATTGCCGAGCCCCCCCCCAAATTGTTCGACCCCTTCCTTCATGTGCTGGCGGAAATAGTCGTGGCTCCATTCCCGTCGGGCCACCCCCACGATGGTGAGTTCGGGGGGCAGACGGCGTTCCCGCTTCATTTGGTAGAGGGCAGGGACCAGTTTGCGTTGGGTGAGGTCTCCGGAGGCCCCGAAGATCACCAAAATTTGGGGGTCTGGAATCCGGTCTTGTTGAAGGCCAGCACGTAAGGGATTGTCGAGCAGACTAACCATAGGGAGAGCAGGGGAGTAATGGGGTGTATAGGGGGAGGCTGTTTTGAATTTTAAGGCAGCTTAAAATTCGTCCTTATTTTTGGGAGGCTTGCAGGACTTCTTGTTCACGGATGCGTTCCTGAATGAAAGACTCCACCAGGTCTACATCCTCGCTACTACCAATGATCAGGGGAGTGCGCTGGTGCAGCTCACCGGGCACCACATCCAAAATTGGCTCAGTCCCCGTGGTGGCCTTGCCCCCCGCCTGCTCCACCAAAAAGGCCAAGGGGGCGCTTTCGTAGAGGAGCCGCAGCTTACCGTTGGGTTTTTTGAGGGTGCCGGGATAGAGGAACACGCCCCCCTGCATCAAGATGCGGTGGAAGTCGCCCACCAGGGCACCGCTGTAGCGGAGGGAATAGCCTTCGTGGCGATGGACATAGCGAATGTAGTCCCGCAGGGACTCCTCCCATTGCCAGAAGTTGCCCTCGTTGACGCTGTAGTTGGGGCCATGGTCGGGCAGGCGAATATTCTCGGCGGCCAGGATAAATTCCCCCAGACTGGGATCAAGGGTAAAGGCATGGACCCCTTTGCCAATGGAGTAGACCATGACGGTGGTGGGGCCGTAGAGGATGTAGCCCGCCGCTAACTGGTTTTCTCGCCCCACTTGCAGCAGATCTGCCGCCGACTGGTCGAGGTCATCCCCGGTTTGACGGCGGATGGCAAAAATCGACCCGACATTGAGGTTGATGTCTACATTGGAGGAGCCATCAATGGGGTCGTACAGCAGGGTGTAGCGGCCAATGGGGCAGTTCTCAGGGATGTAGTAGGGCTTTTCCATTTCCTCGGAGGCGAGGCGACAGACTAAGCCACTTTGTTTAAACACGGAGATGAACACGTCGTTGGCGTACAGGTCCATCTTTTTGACCTCTTCCCCCTGCACGTTGGTGCGACCGGTAAACCCGAGGGCGTCTTCCACCAGCCCCGAACGGGAGAGGCGACGGGCAATCAGCTTGCCCGCTAGGGCGATGCGGTTCATCAGGGTGCTGAGGTCTTGGGCCTCGGGGCCAAAGCTTTGCAACTGCTGCAATACGTGGCGCGATAGGGTTGTGCAGTCGCGATCGAGGCTGGTCTCAAGGGAGGGTTGATAGCTGTCTGCCATTAAATTCTCCGGCCTTACGGCGTTGCGGTCTGTACGGGGGGTAGCGTTGGGCGGTGATGGAACCGCCGAGGGGCTCAGCAAAGCTACATCCATCAATTCACAGCGTGGAGCGGGCCGTTCCTTTAGTGCATTGACCCCATGGTAAAAAGACCGGCTCTAAAACAACATCACTCTTTAGATCAGCTAAAGGAAAGTGTTGATCTCCTGTTAGATCCCCACTGGTTTTGACCGCTCCCTGGGCTCGGGCCGCAACGAATGGGCGGTTTACGACAAAATGGGCTATCCCAATCCTGCATGGGGTCAGGAGACCTGCCCCCTACCCTTGACGAAACCCCTGTAGGGGAGCGGTTGCCGCGCCCAGCCCTGTATGTTCATTGCCCAAAATCGGCCCCAATCATGGGTCGGTTCGCCATCGACGTCAGGCAACCTGGGTTCTCAATCTTCAGTTTCTGCATCAAGGGTTGAGTTAGCCCATTGAGTTTGAAGAAGCAGTTACAGCTAGCGCGCGATCGCCCATAAATCCTGAAGAAAGTTTGCGGTAGTTCCCTTGGCAGAACGATTCGCCCGATAGTCAGGATTGTAAAACTGAGGCGACTGCAATGGGTGAGAAGAAGCGCATTGGGATTTTGACCAGTGGTGGGGACTGCGCCGGTTTAAATGCGGCGATTCGAGCGGTGGTTCACCGGGCAATCGGCACCTACGACTGGGACGTCTTTGGGATTATGCGCTCTACCCAGGGCTTGTTGCAGCAGCCCCCAGATGTCAAACAACTCACCCTGGCGGATACCGATTGCCTGCTGTCGCGGGGCGGCACCATTCTCGGTACCACCAATAAAGGCAATCCCTTTGCCTTCCCCATGGCCGATGGTTCCGTGGGCGATCGCTCCGAAGAAATCATCAGTGCTTACCACCAGCTCGGGCTAGATGCCCTGATTGGCATCGGCGGCGACGGTAGCCTGGCGATTTTGCGTCGCATTGCTCAGCAAGGGGGCATCAAGCTGGTGGCGATTCCCAAAACCATTGATAACGATTTGGGCAGCACCGAGCGCTCCATTGGTTTTGACAGCGCCGTCAACATTGCCACCGAAGCCCTAGATCGGCTGCACTTTACCGCCGCCAGCCATTCCCGCGTGATGATTTTAGAGGTGATGGGCCGCGATGCTGGGCATATCGCAATTTGCGCTGGGATCGCGGGGGGAGCCGATGTGATTGTGATCCCCGAGATTGGCTATTCCATTGACACCATTTGCAACGCGATTCAGGCCCTCAAGGCCCAGGGCCGCAACTTTGCGATCGTGGTAGTGGCCGAAGCGGTCTGTACCGAGAGCGGCGAGCAAGTTACCCAAACCCATGCCCTCAGCCAATGTCGTCTGGGAGGGGTGGGCCAATACCTCGCCGATCACATTTCGGCAAAAACCGGTGCTGAGACCCGCGTCACCGTGTTAGGCCACGTGCAACGGGGGGGCATGCCCTCGCCCCTAGACCGGTTGATTGCCACTGCCTTTGGGGTGGCGGCGGTGGATCTCATTGCCGAAGGCCGCTGCGATCGCATGGTGAGTTGGCAGCACCGTCAGGTGGTGAGCGTCCCGATTGAGAGTGCGATCGCCCATTACCAAGCCGTTGATCCCCACGGCACTCTCGTGAAAACGGCCCGCGCCATGGGCATCTGCCTAGGGGATGGCCCCGACACCCCAACCCTGACGAGTACCGTACCGGATCACTTCAACGTGGCCATGGCATAACGGGCCAAGGGTCACACATCATCTCGATAACCTTAGCGATTCATTAACAGTCCATGAATTTTCCCTGGGCGCTTGGCACACTTGAATCGTCATTGCCCCAGGGAAAATTTGGCCGTGAGTTACGAAATTCGCTACAAACCCGCCTTTGCCTCCATCTTTGTCGATCTACAGCCAGGGGAAAAGCTGACGGCAGAGGCCGGTGCCATGGCCAGTATGGATGGCAAGGTGGCCATGGCCACGACCTTTTTTGGCGGGCTCTTCCCGGCTTTGATGAAAGCCTTTTTGGGCGGAGAGTCCCTGTTTGTCAATACCTTTTCAAATTCGACCGCTGGCCCGCTGCAATTGGTTTTGACCCAGGCCAGCGTGGGGGATATTGAAGTGCTCGACCTTAAAGCCACCGAGGAAATGTGCTTTCAACCGGGGGCCTACATTGCCCACATGGGTCAGCTTCAGCTTGGCGTGCAATGGGCGGGCTTTAAGAGCTGGCTCTCAGGCGAAGGGCTGTTTCGCCTCAAGGTCAAAGGGCCGGGGCGAATCTTTTTTGGGGCCTATGGGGGCATCTCCGCGTATCAAGTCCGGGGTGATTTTGTGGTGGATACCGGCCACTTGGTGGCCTACAGCCCCCAGTTGACCATGAATATCAAAATGGCTGGTGGGCTGGTGGGCTCCCTCACCTCAGGCGAGGGTTTAGTCAATCGCCTGGAAGGGAACGGCAAGATTTATCTGCAGTCCCGCAGCATTGACGGCTTAGTTAAGTTCCTCCGCACCAAGCTGCGCTAACCCCCCAGATGACATTGGAATGGCATTAGAGACACCACCATGGAAGTAGATATTCTGCATCAGCCCGATAGCGCGATCGCCCATGTGCGCTTAGATCCCCAGGAAGAACTCACCGCCGAAGCCGGGGCCATGGTAGCCATGAGTGCTGACATCGAGGCCAGCACCACCCTCCGCAAGGGCAAAGGGGGCGGTCTCATGGGCGGCCTCAAACGCATGCTAGCGGGAGAATCCCTGTTCTTAAGCGTGTTTCGCACCGCCTCTAGCAGCGGCGAAATATACCTCGCGCCCAAGCTCATGGGGGATATCTTGCCCTATCCGCTCACCCCCAACGGACTGGTGGTGCAGTCTACCGGTTACATGGCCAGCACCCCAGGGGTCACCATTGACCTGGGGTTTCAAGGGCTCAAATCCTTCTTCTCAGGCGAATCAATGTTTTGGCTCAACATCGGCGGTGAAGGGCTGGTCATGTTGAGTGCCTTTGGTGGCATCTATGAAGTCGAAGTCAATGGCGAATACATTGTCGATACCGGTCACATTGTTGCCTTTGAAAAAAGCCTCCAGTTTTCAATCACAAAAGCCGGTGGCAGTTGGTTCGGAGCCTTTTTGGGGGGAGAGGGCCTCGTGATGCGCTTTACCGGCCAAGGCAAGCTCTATTGCCAAACCCATAACCCCGGTGCCTTTGGTCAATTGGTGGGGGGCAAGCTCCCCCCCCGTGGATAAGGAGAATGCCATGAGTGAGATTGCCTACGAAATCAACCACGCCCCGGCCTACGCCAGCTTGATCTTGAACTTGCCCGCAGGCCAAACGGTGGTGGTCGAAGCCGGTGCCATGGCCGCCATGGACAGTTGGATTGAGATGAAATCCAAAATGAAGGGGGGCCTAATGAAGGGGGTGGGCCGCATGTTAGGGGGGGAGTCGCTGTTTCTGAGCGAATTCACCGCCCAGGGTAAACCGGGACAACTGTACCTGTCGCCGGGGGTGCCGGGGGATGTTTGCCATTATCAGTTAGATGGTAGTAAGGGCCTGATGGTGCAGTCTTCTGGGTTTATTGCCGCCAGCCCTACGGTGAATCTAGACACCAAGTTCCAAGGGTTCAAGGGCTTTTTTAGTGGGGAGTCGTTGTTCTTACTGAAGACGACGGGGACCGGTGACCTGTGGTTTAGTTCCTACGGGGCCATCATCGAAGTGCCGGTGCGGGGCAACTATGTGGTCGATACGGGCTATATTGTTGCCTTTGAAGACAGCCTAGAATACGGCGTTGAAATGCTGGGGGGTTTGTCCTTTAAGGGGCTCCGCACCGGTATTTTCGGGGGAGAAGGGTTGGTCTGCCGATTTAGCGGCGAGGGTCGTGTCTGGATTCAGTCCCGCCAGATGTATAACCTGGTCAACTTTATCCATCCCTTCCGGCCCATGAAGAGTAGTAACTGACCTTCCAGCCCCCTAGCCCCAGTCAGCCGTTGATTAGGGGAGCCAGACCTGGGGCATAAACGCGGCCCCCATGTTCCGCAGGGTCCGATTCACCGTACGGGCCACCTGGATATGGGGTTCATCGGCCTCGACCGGTAGGATTGGGGCCTTCTCTCCCTGCCCCAATTGATCAATCACCCGATTCGCCGCCTCTAGCCCGGTGACGTAAGCCTTTTCTTGGGACCAGGAGCCATGGCGGTTCACAATCCAGTCGCCGCTCATAAATAGATTGGGAAAGGGGGTTTCGGCGGGCAGCAAGTAGCGGTAGCTGCCAGGGGCAAAATGGCTAACCGCTTGGGGCAATCGAATGATGCTGTGGTCGATAATCTTGGCCTCGGCAAAGCCCGGAATGCAGGTGGCCAGGTCTTGGTGAACCAGGGGTACGATCTCCTCATCCGCCAAACCCAGGTACTGGTTGGCGTGGTAAAAGTCCACCTCAACGACGGAGCCCGGTGCGCCGTGGTACTCGTCGTGGAGGGCGTTGAGATCGAAGAAGGTCCAGCCGGTGGTGTCATGGAAGCCAAAACAGGCGTTGGAGGGGAGGGGGATTTCGATCTTGCGATCGCACCACAGCCGCGTCGCCAGTACATCCACTGCCCCCAGATTGCTGATATCCCGAAAGGCGGCGTGACGACGCAGGGCCGGACTCCCCGCCACAATTTTCTTCATGCCGGTGATGCCCACAGAGAAAATTACCGCATCAGCGTCAAAGACCTCCTCCCCACAAACCACCCCGGTGATTCGGCCTTGGTCATCCACCCGCACATCGCTCACCCGTTTTTGGGCTAGCACCCGTCCGCCCAACTGCTCGATTTTTTGCACCCAGGGCCGAAAGATTTCAGCCCCTACCGTTCCCCGGCACCACTTCACATCAAAATCGGGCTGGTGAGCCAGGATGAAAAAGTAGAGCATCCCTAGGGCCGCCGCCGCCGAGCACTGCTCCCCCGGCGCAAAGAGCCCCACCAGTAGCATCGGCTCAAAGGCTTCTTTGTATAAACGCGCCGACACCCCAAATTGCCGAAACAGCTCCCGTGCCGTCACCGAATCGTAGCGTCGCCAAGCCCCATCGGAATTATCGAAATCCACCACCGCATAGAGCAGCGGCAACGCCGAGAGGCGATCGGCCAGGGGCAAGCGCTTGAACTGGGTGTAAACGAAGGTGCCCAGGGGGCTGGGCAACGGCGGCATGTCTTGGAAGAGGGGCGACTCGACCTCTAGACCCGCTGGAGAATATTGGGCGGAACGGGTGAAGGGGGTAAAGGGTTGCAGACCCAGGTCATCCACCAGGGAAAAAATGTTGCGGTAGGGATACCAAAAGCCATGGATTCCGGCTTCTACAGACTTGCCCCCCGCCGTCTGCCAACCGGCCACCAGCCCCCCAGGGTGACGCCCCGCTTCTAGTAGGGTGACATCGTAGCCCTGTTGAACCAAGTGGTAGGCCGAGCCCAACCCTGCCCAACCGGCCCCGACAACGACGACCCGTTTTTGCTCGGCGGTAGGGTTAGAAACCATAGGGAGGGGGCATGGGAGACGGCATTGCTAACTTTACCATTCGTTACAAAGTGATCGTTAGGGTGATCGCCACCGGGCCAGATGATTTGGGGTAAGGTTTTGCAGAGATCGCACGTGCGTTGACGACATCACTGCTAGGGCTGTGGCAAAACTCAGGCTATTCAAAAATGGGGCGCTAGTGGGGATTGGGTATCTCCTCTCGCCACTGTCTTGGTGGAATGATTTGTTCTTTAATTTCCCCATCGCCTGGGCCTTTGGTTACGGCGTGCATGGGTTGCATCCCGGCTGGTTTGTCCCCGCCACCGTCGGGGGCTACTGGCTGTCTAATGTGTTGGGCATGGTGATGATGCAGTGGGGGGCCACCGATTGGCTACGGCCCGATCAGCCCGTCTCCCCCTGGCGCACCTTCGGCATGGGACTGGGGACATCTACCCTGTACACCGCCGTTGTGGGAGCCCTCGTCTACTATCATGTTCTGGCGCTGCCTGACGGTTTGCTGCCCTAGGATGACTAGGGTTGTCTGGCTAGGGGAATTAAATCGATCGCTCAATAAAGCTACGACCCGCCATCAACGCCGCGCTACTGGTGCGGTAAAGGGTGCCGTCGTTTAAGACCTCCAGATCGCGGTTGATCACCCAACATTGATAGCCCTGGGCTTTGGTGTGACTAATACCAATAATCCAGCCCGGTCGAGCTGAGAGTTGAATCACTTGGGGAATATCCATCAGTTATGCCCTAATTTGTGCCCCACAGCGATCGCCATGGCGGTGTGCTCAGGGCTCAAAGCCCTGATCGATCCTGACCCTTGGTGGTGGTGTGATGCGGTTTGACGATAACGTGATAAACCCATGGCCAGGTTTATCGCTTTAAGATCCTTGCCGTAACCGTTGTCAGTTTTGCTGGGCCGTCGCCAGATTGTCCGACGGATGCCCCAGTCTGTTCCATGACTAACACCTCCGGCGACGCGATGCTGCCTTGACCCGATCATTTCTTTACACTTTACGCCTCCCCTGCGGCCCCCAATTTCCCCATGTCTAAGCAAACCCTCGGTTTAGCCCCTGCCCTCGCCGACTATGTCCGGGCCAACGCCCTGCGGGAACCCGATATCCTGGACCAACTGCGTCAAGAAACCGCTGACTTGCCGATGGCGCAAATGCAAATTTCGCCAGAGCAGGGTCAGTTTATGGCACTTTTGGTAAAGCTGATCGGTGCCCGCAAAACCCTTGAGGTGGGGGTGTTTACCGGCTATAGCAGTCTGGCGGTGGCGCTGGTCCTCCCCCCCGAAGGGCAGGTTCTCGCCTGCGATGTGAGTGAGGAATATACTGCGATCGCCCGTCGCTACTGGGCAATGGCCGGGGTCGATCACAAAATCCAACTCCACCTGGCACCCGCCACAGAAACCCTGGCCCAGTTCATCGCGACAGGCCATGGCAACACCATTGACTTTGCCTTTATCGATGCCGACAAGCAGGGTTACGACACCTACTATGAGCAAGCCTTACAGTTGGTGCGACCAGGGGGGCTGATTGCGATCGACAATGTGCTGTGGTCGGGCCGGGTGGCCGATGTAGCGGTTAAAGACAACCGCACCCAACACATCCGCGATCTGAATCAAAAACTTCACCATGATCAGCGCGTGGATATCAGCCTCGTGCCCATTGCCGATGGCCTGACCTTGGTGCGCAAACGCTGAGCTAGGCCGGTCAATTTTCGGTGTTCAACGCCGTTTGCTGACTGTTATACATGGCCCGCAGCACCAGGGCTGGATCCACCCAATTTCCGTCATACTTGAGCCCCCAATGCAGGTGAGGCCCCGTGGTGCGACCCGTCATGCCCACGCGGCCAATGCGCGCACCCGTCGGGACAATCTGGCCCTCTTGTAGGCGAATGCCACCATCGCCATCCACAAGATAGCGACCGCTACTATCACTGGTGACAAAGCCATGCATATGGCAATAAATGTGCAGCCAATTCCCTGACTGCAACACCACCGAGGTACCGCAGGCGCTGTCGTCCGAAACCTCTACCACTTGGCCTTCCCACCAGTTGCGAATATAGCTGCCCGAAGGGGCCGCCATATCTAAACCGTAGTGAAACCGCTGCCCCCCGTTATAGGGATCTTGGCGGTAGCCAAAGGGCGATGTGTAGGCTTGAAAGTTTTCGACCGGGAAAGAAGCTTGGTTCCAGGGGTCGCTCCCGACCGCTAAGGTCTCGCTGCCCTGGGGTTCTACCGCGCGGACCACCGCCCGAGAGAATAAATCACTGATCCCCCATACCGCCACCGCGCCGCCCACAATCAGCGCCAAGGGTAGCCAAGGCGATGTGTGTCGCCGCCGCTGGGGACGACGCATACCGTTCTCAAAACGACGCAAAGACTGCTTTAGCAAGCGTTTCATGGTGAGAAGAGACAGAAACTCAATAGGGTAATCGTCAGGGGGAAATCACGAAAACCGCTGCATCCCCAAAGGCTAGTTTAGGATAGCCCAGCTTCTATCGATTGGAACGCCACCCGATCTGGCATCAATCGAAGGGGGCTGGGAAAAATATTATCGAGCGGCCTGTACCCCTGGGGTCGTGGTGAGCCGATTGATGGCTTCGACTAACTGCTCTGGTTGCAAGGGGTAGGCCAGCACCGCATCAACCCCGGGCATCGCACCATGCCCCTCTGTTTCAGAAGCTAGCGCCAGCATTTTCACCGAACCGGTTACCAGCGAGTGTCTGAGGGCCTGGATCACATGGTGGCCATCCACACCAGTGAGCCCCATGCTAATAATCACCACTGCCGGTTGCAGCAGGGCTACTTGTTCGACCACCCGCGACCCCTCAATTACCCAAATGACTTGATATTCAGCGGCGGTCAGCAGATCACAAATCAACCCCGCCATCTCTTCCTTGTCTTCCACCAAGACAATGCGACCCATGATGGGCTCAGGCGGTATCGTCGGGTCTTCAGAGGGGGAGGCGGCTTCGGTGGGCAGACGCTGGGCGGGCAGGCGCACCGTAAACACAGAGCCGACCCCCACCCGAGAATTGACGCTGATGTTGCCCCCATGGAGTTCGACCAGTTGTTTGGTTAGGGCTAAACCGAGCCCAGTGCCCTGATATCGTCGTTGGCGGCTGGTTTCGAGTTGCTGAAACTTTTTGAAGAGTAGGGGCTTCTGGGCGTCAGAGATCCCAATGCCGGTATCTTCGAGTTGGAAAATGGCAGCCTGCTGTTCGCACCGGCACCGTAGAATGACCCGTCCCCCTGAAGCCGTGAACTTTAAGGCATTGCTGAGGAGATTGCTCAGGATTTGTTTGATGCGTCGGGCGTCGCCAGAAAAGGTGTCGTTTCCGGCGAGCAGGGTGGTGTCGGAAATTAGCTCAATGTCGCGATCTCGAGCCATTTTCCGAAAGGGTTCTAGGCTTTGGCGGACCAGGGTGCTGAGGGTGATCTCACTGATATTCAACGCCATTCGACCCGCCTCAATCTTGGCAACCTCCAGGATGTCGTTAATGACTGTCAGGAGTTGTTCACCGCTGGTATGAATGGTGTTGAGATAGTCGCGCTGTCGTACACTCAGGTCTCCAAAGGACCATCGCAATAGGGTGGCAGACATGCCGATGATGCAGGTCAGGGGCGTGCGCAGCTCATGGCTCATGGTGGCCAAAAACTCACTCTTGGCCTGGTTTGCCGTCTGCGCTGAAGCCAGGGCATCTTGCAACTCTTGGGTCCGACCCACCACGCAGCTTTCTAAGGACTGGGCCTGCTCTCGCAATTGCTCGTAAAGCTGGGCCTGTTGAATCGCCACCCCTAGATGCTCAGCGATGTGACGCAATAGGAGCAGTTCTTGTTCTTGCCACTGACGGGGGCGATCGCATTGATGGGCAATCAGCAGCCCCCACAATTCGCCATGGAGGACGATTGGCGCAATAATCTGGGCCTTGACCGCTACCCGCTGCAAAAAGGCCATTAAGCAGGGGGTGCTTGGGTAGGCCTTGGTCACATCCGGGATGGCGACCGGCTCCCCGCTAAGATATTTGCGCCAGTGGTCGACATCTAGGTCACAACAGTTCGTTTCAGTCGAGTCGAGCACAGAAGCCCATTGTTCCGAACTGAGGGACTCATAGGTGATGTACCCAGAGGCAGGTTGGGCGGTGGTGGGCGTCGGGTGACCGGGCTCAGCGGTAATGGGGAGTGCCGGTAGCTGGCCAGAAAATTCGTAGATCAGTAGGCGATCAGCCTCTAGGAAGCGCCTAACCTCCGCTACCGTCGTCGCAAGAATGTCTTGTAGATCAAGGCTTTGACGGATTTTAGTGATGACTTGATTGAGTAATAACTCTTGGGGCTGAGCCATACCTTTCCTGGGGAAACAGTCACCGGTGAGGTGCTGAGGGTCAAAGCTGAGAATGGTGGGCGACAGAACACGGGCCTAGGACTTGGAGTGTTTCCAATGATGTTGGTGGCCTTATCATCAAACAACTTTGCGATCTGACGATCGCTGATCTCAATTCAGCCAAACTCACGGGTTGGGAAAACCGGTGGGATTTTGCTGATGGTTGAAGTCCCAGTTCCCAAGGCGTTAAGCCCCGCTGCGAGGGGGGACGCTTTGATGTCTGGGACCCATAGTAACCGTCAGAAAAACACTCCCCGCTCTTACACTAGAGTTCCTTCAGGTTTTGACTGCCCTTTAGCGTGTGACCTATGCACCGGTTAGCTGCCACTCCGGGGGGATGGACCCCTGACACCGAGGGGGTGATTTTCATCGAGCAAACCCCGGCCCCGGTGGTGTTCCTGACTGCTGCTGATACGGATATTCAATGTTTAGCCAGGGTTATGGCCGATCCCCCCGCTGGTTTACCTGCGGTGCGGGTGGCCAATCTATTACAACTCCAGCAACAGTTGACCATTGATACCTATGGCGATCAGGTCTTACGCCATGCCCAGATCATTGTGCTGCGGCTGCTGGGGGGGCGGGCCTATTGGTCCTATGGGCTAGAAGTGACTGGGGCGATCGCCGCTGAGACGGGGGCAACCTTAGTGGTTTTGCCAGGGGATGATCGCCCGGATCCCGACTTGATCAGTCACTCCACCGTCCCCCTAGGTATCGCTAATCAGCTCTGGCGCTACTTAATCGAAGGGGGCGTCGATAACCTGCGCCATGGGTTGCAATATCTGTGCGATCGCTACCTCGGCACGCAATTTCACCCCCCCGTTCCCCAATCGGTGCCTCGGATGGGGTTTTACCACCCGCCCGCCAGCCCATCGCCATCTGCCCCAGAACCCATGGCATGCTTGGGGCGCGTCGGTTTGTTGTTTTACCGCGCCCATTACCTGGCCGCGAACACCGCCCCCATTGATGCCCTCTGTCAGGCCCTCAGGGCGCGGGGGCTCAGCCCCGTGCCGATGTATGTCTCCTCCTTGCAGGATCCGGATGTCCAGGCCGAATTATTAAACCGATTGGCCCCTGCCGATGCCCCCGGTCTTGATCTGCTCCTCAATACCATGAGTTTTTCCGTGGCGCGTCTGTCCACCGTCAGCCCCAAATTAGACCTGTGGACGGCCTTGGATGTGCCGGTGATTCAGGTGATTTTGAGCGGCAGCACCGTTGAGGCTTGGCAAAACCATCCCATGGGTCTGGGTCCCCGAGACATTGCCATGAATGTGGCCCTGCCGGAGGTCGATGGCCGCATTATCAGCCGGGCCGTTTCCTTTAAAACCACCCAGCACCGTAGCGAAGCCCTAGAGACCGCTGTGGTGGGGTACGAGCCGGTGGGCGATCGCATCGACTTTGTCGCCGACTTGGCGGCCAGTTGGTGCCGATTGCGGCGTAAGCCCCCAGCGGCGCGGCGAATTGCCCTCGTCTTGGCCAACTACCCTAACCGGGATGGTCGTTTGGCCAATGGGGTCGGCCTCGATACCCCCCAGAGTTGCGTGGAGATTTTGCAAGCCCTGCAGGCAGCAGGTTATATCACTGGTGACCTCCCCGACAGTAGCCGTGCCTTAATGGCCCATCTCATCGGTGGGGTCACCAATGATCCTGAGACCTATTCGACAAGGCCCATCCATCAATCCCTACCCCTTAAGGTTTATCAACGCTATTTTGAGCGGCTGCCGACGGCGGTGCAAACCGGCATCCAAGCCCGCTGGGGCGACCCAGACCAAGCCTGTCAGCGTGATCACACCGAAGCGTTTCCCCTCGGAGAGCCTGCCTTTGCCATTGCGGGGATACAGATGGGCCATGTTTTTGTGGGCATTCAGCCCAGTCGTGGCTATGACCGTGACCCAACCCTCAACTACCATGCCCCTGATTTAGAGCCCACCCACGACTACTTAGCCTTTTACCATTGGCTTCGGGAGCATTTTCAAGCCGACGCCATTGTCCATGTGGGTAAACACGGCAACCTGGAATGGTTGCCAGGTAAAGGGATTGGCCTCTCCGCAACCTGTTATCCAGAAGTTGCCCTAGGCCCCATTCCCCATTTTTATCCCTTCATTGTCAACGATCCAGGGGAAGGTGCCCAGGCCAAGCGTCGAGCCCAAGCGGTGATTATCGATCACCTCACCCCACCCCTGACCCGCGCCGAACTCTACGGACCCCTACAGCAGCTAGAAGGGCTAGTGGATGAATATTACGAGGCCCAAGGTCTGGATCCGAAAAGGCTGCCCCTCATTCGAGATCGCATCCTTGAGGTCCTCACCAGTAGTTCTGTGCTGGCGGATCTGGGGATTTTGACACAAGCGACTCAACCCGGCACAAGCTCAACCCGCGCCACCACTCCAGCGTCTGAACCGACCTTTACCCAACTCCTGCCCCAGCTCGATGGGTATCTCTGTGAACTCAAAGAGGCCCAAATCCGCGATGGGCTGCATATTTTCGGCCAATGTCCAACGGGGGCGCAACTGCGGGATTTACTCGTGGCGATCGCCCGCCATCCCAGCGGCGATCGGTTGGGCTTAACCCGCGCCCTAGCTTTGGACTGGAACTTAACCTTCGACCCCCTCACCGCTGATTTAGGTCAGTCTTTTGTCTCTGAAACCTTACCTCCCACCAGCGACAGTCAGGCTTGGCGGACCCTGGGCGATGCCGTCGAGGCTTTAGAACAGTACGCGGCCATCTTGGTGGGCCAGGTCATGGAAACCCCATCAACACCCCCTTCTCCGACGGCACTGCCACAAACCCAGTTAGAGCTGACTTGGATCGCCCAAACCCTGCTGCCTGCGCTCAAGGCGACCACCCAGGAAATCACTCAGCTGCTGCAAGGGCTAGGGGGCCATTATGTGCCCAGTGGTCCTGCCGGAGCCCCTACCCGCAACCGGCCAGATGTTTTGCCCACCGGTCGCAATTTTTACTCGGTGGATATTCGGGCCATTCCCACTGAGAGCGCGTGGGATGTGGGTCGTCGGGCCGCCGAGGCCCTAGTGGAGCGCTATACCCAAGACCATGGGGAATATCCTCAAGCCATCGGTCTTTCCGTTTGGGGCACCGCCACCATGCGGACCGGCGGTGATGATCTGGCAGAAGCCCTAGCACTGTTGGGGGTCCGGCCCTTGTGGGATGGTCCCTCGCGGCGCGTGGTGGATTTTGAAGTGTTGCCCATCAGTGCCCTAGGGCGGCCTCGGGTGGATGTCACCCTCCGGATTTCTGGTTTTTTCCGGGATGCTTTTCCCAATTTGATTGACTTGTTCGATCAAGCCGTGGCCGCAGTTGCTGATCGAGATGAATCCCCGACAGACAATCCTTTGGCCGCCAGTAGCCGCACCGAAACCCAACGGTGGCAGCAGCAAGGCCTCACGGCTGAGCAGGCCCAGGCGCGATCGCGCCATCGTATCTTTGGGTCTAAGCCGGGGGCCTATGGAGCCGGTTTGCAAGGATTGATCGAGGCCCAAAACTGGACCGACGATAGGGACTTGGCCCAGGCTTATATCAACTGGAGTAGCTATGCCTATGGTCGCAACCAGGCGGGCCATGCTGCCCCCGAAGCCTTCTCTAGTCGCCTAGCTCAAATGCAAGTGGTGCTCCATAACCAAGACAACCGTGAGCATGATTTGCTCGATTCCGACGATTATTACCAGTTTCAAGGGGGTCTGACCGCCGCCGTTAAGGCCATCAAAGGCCAGTCGCCCCAGACCTACTTTGGCGATCATGCGGTGCCCGAAAACCCGAAAGTGCGATCGCTACAGGAGGAAATCACTCGGGTCTATCGTTCTCGGGTGGTTAACCCCAAGTGGATCGCTGGGGTGATGCGCCACGGCTACAAAGGAGCCTTTGAAATGGCGGCAACGGTGGATTACCTGTTCGCCTACGATGCCACGACCCATTGCGTGGCCGATTATATGTATGAAGGGGTGGCCCAGGCTTATCTTTTCGATGACGCGGTCCAGTCCTTTATCGAGCGCAATAATCCCTGGGCCTTGCGGGATATGGCAGAACGACTACTAGAGGCGCACCAACGGGGATTATGGCAGTCGGCTACAGTCGATAGGGTGGATCAACTCCGGGCGATCGTCCATGCGGCGGAAGCTGATATTGAGGGCCAGGGATATCTCTAATATTGCGAATCTAGGCAAGGCTGTTAAAATGGCGGGGATCGCCTTCTCACCTAGTGTTTGGAGTTAAACCGATGGAACCTGTGCCCACAGAAGTGGTCCAGCAGGTGGCAACCTATTTCAGTATTCTCAGTGAGCCCATGCGGCTCAGGATTCTGAATTTGCTGCGGGATGGCGAGAAGTGCGTCCAAGATCTGGTTGACGCAACGGCCACCAGCCAAGCCAATGTGTCGAAGCACCTCAAGGTGATGCTACAGGCCGGTATCCTCTCCCGCCGAGCCGAGGGCACGTCAGCCTATTACAAAGTTTCTGACGAATTAGCCTTTGAATTGTGCACGTTGGTCTGCGATCGCATCGCCACCCGCATTGAAGAACAGGCCCAACACTTCCGCGCCTTTAGCCTCGCCCCAGTCACCACCAGCGCCCCCGCGAATCCTTAGCGTCTGCCTGCGTTAACTATTACTACATTTCCTGGGATTTCCTTCTCGCCCGCTTTATCAGTGAAAGGGAGATCCAATACATGTGTTATGACTACTGCAACGCCCCTGCCTCAGGCCCCCGACCTCACCACAGATAGCTACCTGGTCGTAGGATTAGCAACCTGTTACGTCCGCACTGACGGTGAAACCCGTGAAGTGACCGTCCTAGAACCCATCCCATCAGCTTATTTGGAATCAGTCCTGAACCAGGTGCCGACTTCATATCGGCAAATCCAAAGCATTACCCTTGACCAAGTCGTTGTCGATGGCAGCCCCAAATGCCTGCCCGACCTACCCGCAGATGTACAGATGGGAGAAAATTTTGTAGATCGGGCGATCGCCGCTGCCCGCACCTACCAATCTCGGCCCACGACCGCCGCCCTATTGCCCGTTGGCAGTACCTATACCGAACTGAATTACTCCACCCAAAAAAAACGTGTCCTTAACCGGTCTAACGTCGTTACCCCTGACGATAACGTTAAGCAGCACGCCCACACCCACAAAGTGCTCTAAAGAATCTGCCGAGATAAATCTGTCTTGCCAGCTTCCAACCAACCCACCGAGGCTAAATCCTGGGGCAACTGCGGTTCCCCAGGCCCTGTCTCGACGTCAGATGTACCCCATAACCGCCTAAGGCATTGTCTGATTAAAGCTAGGGCACCCACCGATACGATCATGGCCACAACACAGCCAATCACCGTGTCAGCCCAGGTCCACTGCCAGCAAAATACGGCCACTGCCGCCAAAATTGCCCCGACGGACCCTAACGTATCCGCAGCGACGTGCAGAAAGATCCCCTTCAAGTTCAGATCCTGATCTGTATTGCCCTGTAGCCAGTACAGATTAAAACCGTTGACAAGTAACCCTAACCCCGCTGTAATGACCATCGGCAGGCTCAGAATCTCTACGGGAGGCCCCTGCCAATGAGCCCAGGCTTCGCGGCCAATCCATACCGCCATGGCCAACAACCCCACCCCATTGATTAAGGCCGCCCACAACTCCAGTCGACCCCCGGCACTCAAACGGCTGGAGCACCGCGCTAACCCAGTTGCACAAAGAGCAATCCCTATAGATAGCCCATCACTCAACATATGTCCTGCATCAGCACTGAGAACGAGGCTGTGACTAAAAAATCCCATCCAGTACTCGATCCCAGCAAAGACAAGAACCAACGCCATAACGACCCATAAACGCCAAGGCTTATGGGTTGCCCCGATTAAATAGCAATTGCAATAAGCTTGCCTTTTTGTGGCCTGAGCTGAATCAACGGCCACGATAGATTCTCCAGTCGGCAATATCGCCATAGAAACAGGACCTAACTACTGGATGAAACTTTAATTGGCAACAAGCCGCCCTATCACTCTGGTCTCGGCCAGTTGCGAAAAGTTCCATGGGAATTCAGTCCAACGGTCTTAGGCTTCCTGTAAGTTCACAATTTTTGGATGCCTTAGGACATAGACCTATCCAACGATCTCCATGATTTTAAACATTGGGAGGTACATAGAAATCAGAATGGAGCCGACCATGCCGCCGAGAAATACAATCATGAGCGGTTCCATGACACTGGTCAGTGCTTTAACCGATTGCTCGACCTCATCCTCATAGAAGTCAGCCACCTTCATCAGCATTTGATCTAATTCGCCCGTTTCCTCACCAATACTGATCATCTGAATCGCCATGACCGGGAAGCAACGATGCTGCTGAAGGGCCAGACTAATCATGCCGCCGGTTTGAATTTCACTACGGGCATCATCAATGGCATCAGAAATAACTTGGTTGCCAGCAGTGTCCCGTACAATTTCCATAGCCGTTAGAATCGGCACACCAGAGCGTGACAACGCCCCAAAAGTACGGCAGAAACGAGCTGTTGCTGTTTTCTGGACCAAATCCCCGAACAGCGGCATCTTCAGGAAAAATCCATCCATGGTCTTTTTGCCTGCGGGCGTCGCGTAATAACGCCGGTAAGCAAAGGACAGACCAAAAATTCCCCCGATCATAAAAACCCAGTTCAAGGGCTGACGCAAAAAATCACTGATCGCCAGCATAATTTGAGTGAAGAGTGGCAACTCCGCATCAAATTCAGCAAAAATTTCAGCGAAAGTCGGCAGCAAGAAAACCGTCATCGCCACAAAAATGACCGTAGCCAAAATTGATACAACGACCGGGTAGGCCATTGCTGCTTTGATCTGGTTTTGCAACCGATTTAGATCTTCGAGTAGCTTAGCCAGACGGTTTAAAACTTCGTCTAAGACCCCGCCGACTTCCCCGGCTTGAACGAGGCTGACATACAAATTGTCAAAGCAACTTGGATGCTTGCGCATTGCATCAGACAGACTGGTTCCCTGTTGCACATCGGCATTAATTGATTCCAGGGACTTCTTGAGCTTGGGATTAGGACATTCCTCTGTCAGGACCCCCAGTCCCCTCACCAAGGCCACACCCGCATTGACCAGGGCAGCAAATTGACGGGAGAAAATAGCCTTGTCTTTGACTGTGACCGAAGTCATGCTGGTCTGCAATTCTTCAAAGTCAAAACTAAAGCCACTTTCTTCTCGTAGATCTTGAATGAAGACGCCCCGATCCTTGACTAAATTCCTAGCCTCGCTTGGGTTGGCGGCAATAACTTTTTCCTTGCGGTTACGACCAGAACTATCTCGCCCTGTCGCCACATAGGTAGGCATGGTCTTACGCTCACAGTAGATTCACTAATTCACGTGGCTTTAGTCGTCCAGAAAGCCCCTAAGCTCAAAACGCTAATGCACCCAATAAAGCTTGAGAACTAAGCACAATTTTCTAGGACTTCACCCGCCCAGATGTCTGCTAAACGACAGTAGGGACATATATTAACCTATGTCCTCCAATTAACGTCTTTTTGCGCCGGTGGCTGCTTGAGTTTTCGCCGCGTTCATTCCCGCAGCTCCCCCAATTAAGCGCTGCAATTCGTCCGGTCGGGATGTTTTGGCCATGGCTGATTCAAAGGAGATTTTTTTGGCGCTGTAGAGATCTGCCAGAACCCGTTCTAGGGTTTGCATGGCTAGTCTGCCACCGGTCTGGATGGCACCGTAAATCTGGGCCGTTTTACCTTCGCGAATTAGGTTGGCGATCGCTGGGGTGACCACCATGATTTCTTGTGCCATGATCCGGCCAAATTCGCCCGGCTTTGGGTTCATCTTAGGGACAAGGGTTTGACTGAGCACCGCAACCAGAGAGTTGGATAATTGAACCCGGACCTGCTGCTGCTGTTCAGGGGGGAATACATCAACCATACGGTCAACGGTTTGCGCAGCAGAACTGGTGTGCAATGTCCCAAAAACAAGGTGTCCGGTTTCAGCGGCAGAAATTGCTAGGGAGATCGTTTCTAAGTCCCGCATCTCACCCACTAGGATGACATCAGGATCTTCCCTTAGGGCAGCCCGTAGCGCATTGGCAAAACTCTTCGTGTCTTCCCCAACTTGGCGCTGGTGAACCAAGCTTTTAATGGGTTCATAGACAAATTCAATCGGGTCTTCAACGGTGAGAATATGCTCAGGGCGGGTCAGATTAATCTCGTTAATCATCGATGCCAACGTCGTGGACTTCCCCGACCCTGTAGGTCCGGTGACAAGAATTAGTCCCCGTGGTTTTTCCGCCAGCTCCCGCACAATATCCGGCAGACCCAACATATCCATGGTGGGAATCTTAGTGCTTAAGGCCCGTAAGCAAGCGGCATAGGTGCCGCGATCCTTATAAACATTTACCCGGAAGCGAGCTAATCCCTTGACACCATAGGAGCAATCTAACTCCCAAGTTTGCTCTAGGTTCTTACGTTGGGTGTTGTTCAGCATACTGAAGATCAAACGCTGGCACGCCTCTGGGCTCAAGGGCTCATGGTCAGTGGGGGTGAGGGTGCCGCTAACGCGAATATAAGGCGGTAGACCAGCGGATAGGTGCAAATCTGACCCTCCCCGCTCAATCACCTCTTCCATTAGATCTTCAATCATCATTTCCATGGGACCACCTCATAATTGTCAGGTTTCACTCGGCATTAATCAGCCTTGCCAACGGGCAATTTAATCGACCGTATTAATTTTGAAAACGGGGCGTCAAACAGTAAGGGCAATCCATCCATTCTTGCTGTAGCTCAGCACTGCAACTACTGCAAGTAAGGGAACTTTTGCGCCTTGCCTTCAGCTCGGCTTCTAAACCGGTATCTGTGAAGGTGACCCGCTCAACCTCTTGCAAGGTCGTATAGCCTTGGCGCACTAAATTTAAGCTGTAGGCCAAGAGTGTTTGCATACCCTCTCCAACTGCCGCTTCTTTAATTTGTTCAGTGGGTGCCCCTTCTGAAATCAGAGCTTGGATAGTTTCGGTCAGGCGCATGACCTCATAAACCCCAATCCGGCCCTTATATCCTGAGCCTTGGCAGGTGTCACAAAGCGTACCGCTACTACGGGCGGGTTCAATTTGCTCTACGGCTAACGTGTTGGCCCGATAAAGCGTCATGTCTGAATCGCCAGCGGTCGTTAGACCAAAGCGGGCCAGTTCCTCCGTACTTGGGGTATAGGGCATGCGACAATCGCTGCAAACTTTTCGCATTAACCGCTGAGCCAGCACCCCTAGGAGAGAACTGGATATCTGGAATGCCTCCATACCCATCTCTTCAAGACGCGCGATCGCCCCAGCAGCATCATTGGTATGCAGGGTGGTGAGAACCAAGTGCCCGGTCAAAGCTGCCTCAATAGCAGTCTTTGCGGTCTCAGGATCTCGGGTCTCACCCACCAAAATCACATCTGGATCCTGACGTAGAAATGCTCGCAAAATAGAGGCAAAGTCCATCCCCTTTTCACGGATGACCTGCACTTGAGTAATGCCAGCAAGGGCATATTCAATGGGGTCTTCAGCCGTGCTGATATTAATACCTGGATCATTCCGCTCTGAGAGGAGGGAATAGAGGGTGGTCGTTTTACCTGAACCCGTTGGCCCCGTCACCAAAATCAGCCCATAGGGTTTGGCTGCCATCTCTTGGACAATGCTAAGCGTTTCTGGATCGCTGATCATTTTTTCCAGACCAAGCTGGGTTGCAGCATTGTCCAGGATCCGCAACACCACCTTCTCGCCGTAACGGCTAGGCAAGGTGCTGACCCGAAAATCCACCTTGCGTCCTTGGAAGACACGACGAATTCGGCCATCCTGGGGCAGACGCCGCTCTGCGATATCTAGATCTGAAATGATCTTGAACCGCGCAGTAACAGCTGGGATGATTTTCTTGGGGAGTTGACCAAAGGCTTCTCGTAGAACACCATCGCGACGAAAGCGAATTCGCAAAGTATCTTCCTGGGGCTCAACATGAATATCAGATGTCCCCTCCTGTAAAGCCTTGACTAGGATTTTGTTGACCAGAGCAATGACAGGTGCAGCCCCAGCATCCTGGACAGCATCTCCTAAATCAGCTTCACCGTCTTCAAGGTCCTCCTCAAGACCTAGATCTAGATCGTCTAAGTTTGCGTCGACATTGACAGCCTTGTCCATGTCTCGCTGCTTTTCACGGGCAACCTGCTCATCGAGATAGCCAGATATCAGGCGCTGGTAATCTTCCATTGTGATTACCATGCGGCGCAGCTTCAAATCCTGCTGACGCAGGATGCGGTTAAGGTCATCCTGAGCTTCTAAGTTCTCAGGATCAACCATAGCCACCAGCACAGAAGGCGTTTCACCGTCATCCCGTGAGAGGGGCACCAATCGGTGACGACGACAGGTATCAACCGGAATTAAAGAGTCAATCAGTTGGGCTATTTGATTGTTCGCAATGGTGTCTAACTCCGGATCCAGAGACTCAACACCGTAAAGGATTTTAAGCTCGAATAATTGCTGCTTCTTGTACTGACGAAGCAACTCCGGAGATAGTTGCTGACCCGTTAGGCCTTCCAATACGTCCGTAAGGGCACGCCCAGACTTGCGGCTCTCCACAAGAGCTTGCTGCATCTGTTCGCCATCAACAAACCCTGCCTGAATTAGCTTGTTGCCAAATGGCGAGAAGCTGCGTTGTAAAACTAAGGCGCGACGCTGAGAAGAAGAGTTCGTCATAGCCAATGCAGAATCGTACTTAACAAAAATATGCCCAATGCTGACTTGGGGAGCACAGCAGCATCATCATCCATATAAATTGTTGATGATGATGATCCGATAAGGTATACGTGCAGTCATTGAAGACGTTGCTAAAACTTAGAGACCCTTCAAATATTCCGCGATGAACCTAGCCCCGCATCATTGCCCCGATAATAGCCTCATCTCTATGGAAATGACATAGCTCCTGTCCGATCAAGCGTTATAAATGCGTTGGGTGTTGCTCGCAAGGCAGCTTAAAGGGATTTATTACCGAAGAAACTGGTCTCCTAGGGAATTGCCACGTAATATAGATAGCGATTAAAACCACTGTACTATTCATCCTCAAGCTCCAGAGGGTTAGGATGAGTCTGCTCATCTCCGGCTATCTTGATACTGGTGTAGAGAGAACGACAGTGGGCCTTATTAATAGATTGTGTTTTAGGTTGCAGGCAAGATGATTGATGAGACCCATCCCACAGATTCCTCTCAGGAACCAGCAGCAGCAACTCCTGAGGGGCTAGAAGAGTTACGAGAGGAAGACGCTGAGATTGACTTGGATTTGGAAGCTGCATTTGGTGATGGGGCAACAGATGCCGCCGAGGCGTCAACGAATGACGAGGTGACGCCATCGGCAGATACCGCCGACTTGACTCGACAGGTTGCTGAGCTGACTGCCCAGCTAGAGGATCGCACGAGTCAATTTGTTCGAATTACGGCTGATTTTGAGAACTATCGCCGCCGAACGAATCGTGAGCGAGAAGTCCAAGAAGTGCAGGTCAAGTGCAACACTATCAGTGAGTTGTTGCCAGTCATTGACAATTTCGAGAGGGCTCGATCTCACATCAAGCCTCAGACGGAAGCCGAAATGACCATCCACAAAAGTTACCAAAGCGTCTATAAGCAACTAGTGGACTGCTTTAAGCGCGTCGGTGTCTCCCCTATGCGGGCTGAAGGTCAAGAATTTGATCCAAACTTTCATGAAGCTGTGATGCGTGAAGCCACGGATCAACATCCAGAAGGGACCGTTATGGAAGAGTTGGTTCGTGGGTATCTTCTAGAGGAAAAGGTTCTTCGCCATGCCATGGTCAAAGTGGCTGCGCCTCCTGAGCCTGGCATAAACAGTCAAGTAGATGCATCAGAGGCTTCGGAGTCACAGCCTTAAGTGAAAGACCTCGCAACCAATCCATTGGTTTCAATAACGGCAGCTTAAGAATGACGCAATTTAGCGATGGACTTCACCACCTATGTTGGATTTGCAAATTTAGTGAGTCGTCTTTCGACATTGACAGTGAGCATTCAACAACTGCATTCAGCAGGAATGGGTGAGATCATGGTGAATATAAGTTAACGTTTAAGTGCAATAGCACTCCCGTATCCAAGCTAACCATTCATAGCCGCGAGTCATGGGAA
>CAYGVA010000023.1:0-34057 GCA_964353225.1 uncultured Leptolyngbya sp. | reverse complement strand
GTGGGCACGGTGACGGCGGTCAGTGAGAGCATCGCCACGGTATCCGGGTTACCCCACGCCCAGGCCGATGAACTGGTGATGTTTGCGGGGCAGGTGCCGGGGATTGTCTTTAATCTGGACGAAGATCAGCTGGGGATCATTCTGCTGGATCAGAGTGAGCATCTGGCGGTGGGGCAGCGGGTTGAGCGCACCGAGCGGGTGATGGATGTGCCCGTGGGAGAGGCGCTGCTGGGGCGGGTGGTGGATGCGACGGGTCAGCCCTTGGATGGTCGCGGCCCCATTTATGCCCAGGATCGACGGCCCATTGAGCGACCGGCTCCCCCGTTTATCCATCGGGCTCCGGTGCAGGTGCCGCTGCAAACCGGTCTCAAGGTGGTGGATGCCCTGATTCCGGTGGGGCGGGGGCAACGGGAGTTAATCGTGGGCGATCGCCAGACCGGCAAAACCGCCATCGCGATCGACACCATCCTCAACCAACAGGGGCAGGATGTGATTTGCCTATACTGCGCCATTGGCCAGCGGGCCAGCGCCATCGCTAATGTGATTGCGACGCTGCAAGATCACGGGGCCATGGCCTATAGCCTCGTGGTGATGTCTACCGGCGATAATCCGCCCGGATTGCAGTACATCACCCCCTATGCCGCCACCGCGATCGCCGAATATTTTATGGACCAAGGCAAAGACGTGTTGCTGGTGTACGACGACCTCACCCGCCATGCCTGGGCCTATCGCGAGTTGTCCCTGCTGTTGCGCCGTCCCCCTGGCCGCGAAGCCTACCCCGGCGATATTTTCTACATCCATTCGCGTCTGCTAGAGCGCTCCACCCGGTTGCGTCCTGAGTATGGCGGCGGCTCCCTCACCACCCTGCCGATCCTAGAAACCCAGGCCCAAAACCTGGCCGCCTACATTCCCACCAACTTGATTTCGATTACCGATGGGCAGATTTACCTGTCGCCGGACCTATTTCAGCAGGGCATGTTACCGGCGGTGGAGGTGGGCAAATCGGTCTCTCGGGTCGGCGGCAAAACCCAATTACCGGCCTATCGGGCGGTCGCGGGGGATTTACGCCTTTCCTATGCCCAATATCAAGAGGTGGAGGTGTTTGCCCGCTTCGGTACCCAACTGGATGAGGCGACCCGCCACGCCCTAGGGCGGGGGCGGCGGGTGCGGGAAATTTTGAAGCAACCCCAGGGCCAACCCATTTCGGCAGCGGAGCAGGTGGCGGTGCTATTGGCGGTCAATGAAGGGATCTTAGATGCGGTGCCGGTTGCCCAAATTCAGCGGGTGACGGGCCAGATTCGAGCGGCGATGCGCTGGAAGCTGACGGCCATTGCTGAACGCATTGAAGCGGCAGACCCCCTATCTGAGGGCGATCGCCAAGCGCTACTCAAGCTGGCTATTCGGGTGGTGGCTACCGCCGCCAAAACCACCGCGACCACCGCCCCAGGGGAGGGCTGAGCATGACAACCCCAGAGGCGCTGAAGGCCCAGATTGAGAGCACCCAAGACCTACAGTCGGTGGTGAAGACCATGAAAGCCCTCGCCGCCGTCAGCATCCATCAGTATGAAGCGGCCATATCGGCCCTACAGCAATACAGCCACACCCTAGAGCTGGGGCTCCAAATTCTGTTGCAACAGCAGCGGGGCACCGCGCCAACCCTCGCCGCCTCGCCCCGATCCCAGCCCGATCGCCTAGGGCTGATTGTGTTTGGGTCCGACCAGGGGTTGTGCGGCCAGTTTAATCAGCAAATCACCCAGCACCTCAACGATTATTTGGGCAAAAGCCCCGCTCCGATCAAACGCGATCACCGGGTAGCGGTGGTGGGCGCTCGCCCCCTACCCCTCATCGCCGATCAGGGCATCACAGTGGATGGCCAGTTGCCCATGCCGACGAGCGTCAGTGAGATCAGCGGCACCGTCCAAGATTTGCTGCTGCTGATCAACCGTTGGCGATCGCCCCCAGGGCACGAACAGCCTTGGCCTCCCCAGAATGCAGCCCGGTCCCACCAGACCCAGCGGATTTTGCTGTTTTACAACCGCCCCCTCCCTGGGGCGACCTTTGAACCCCACATCGATCAGCTCTTGCCCTTAGATCACCATTGGCTCGACCGCTTGCAAACCAGTCCTTGGTCAGGGCGCTGCCTGCCGACAGTGTTCATGGCGACCGACGATTTATTTTCAGCGTTGGTGCAGCAGGTGCTGTTTATTGGGCTCTACCGGGCCATGGCCGCATCCTTAGCTAGCGAAAATGCCAGTCGTCTGGCCGCCATGCAATCGGCAGAACGGAATATTCGCGATCGCCTCACCGACCTCACGGGTGACTATCGCCAGCAGCGCCAGGATGCCATCACCGCAGAGCTACTGGATGTGGTCTCCGGGTTTGAAGCCCTCACCGATCCGCCCTAAGGCATGAGGACTTAAGAACTCCATCATGCTTGCTCCCTCCCCCTTTCTTAAATGCCCTTTGGGCTATCGCTGGCTGCTGCTTGTGCATCAGGCGATTTCGGACAATGAGCATACCGGGTTGAGCGCGGCAACCGCTCCCCCACGAGGGTTTCGTCAAGGGTAGGGGGCAGGTCTCCTGCCCCCATGCCGGCTTGGGATGGCAGGCTATTTTGTTCGTCCATTAACCCGCCAGTCTCCCCCCCGCACCGTAGGCATGGCGCAGCATGGGCCGCAACACAAATGGCACCCCGATGCTGGTCAGTGCTGACACAATGATCATTGCCGAGAAAACCTCAGGGGGGACGGCCCAATCTCCCAACTCCCGACCATGTTTCATCACAATCATCATGATTTCTGCGCGGGGTACCATGCTAATCCCCAATAGCAGCGCGCTGGTTTTGCCCGCAGTCAACCAAACCGGTGCAATCACACCGAGTAATTTGCCGACAATAGCCACACTCAACAAGAGCAACCCTAAACCCAGAGCAGCCGGAAAAGCATCCAACGTGAGACCTATGCCAATGCCAATGAAAAAGAAAGGCATAAAAAATGCATAGATGCTCATAAAAGCCGTTTCCAACTTCACCGCTTCTGGATCACGACTAAATAGCAGTCCCGCAAAAAAGGCCCCGATCGCCACGGAAAAGCCCAATAAACCCGCCACCGCCGCAATCATCACACCGACCCCAGCCACCATAATCATGGGATCAGGAGCCGGTTCCAGCCACTCAAAAAAGCGGGTCATAGGCTTCTCGACATAGCCAGAGAACCCAAAGCAAAAGGCCGCAAATCCAGTCACCTTTAAAGTAAATAGTCCAATGGTTTGCCCCAACAGTGGGATCACATTTGCATCCGGGTTGATATGCAAGACGGGCACTACCGCAAACAATAAAGCCATCATCACGATTGCGGAGATGTCGTCCATCTCCGCAACGTCAACCAGGAGATCTCCGTTATCAGACTCCAACGCGTTCGCGTCTTGCCAAATACTGACTGAGATCCCAATACTGGTCGCAGTCATGGCGACTGCAATAAACAGGCTCGGGATCAACCCCAAATGCAATCCCAAAAAGGATACGGAAAACCCCAAACAGCCACTCACCCCAACATCACTGAGCCAAACTAAGCTGGCTCGACGGAGTTGATGAATGAGTTTATCGAGCTGGCTCTCAAGACCGACCCGAAATAGCAGCAGAATAACGCCCAGTTCACCCAAAAATTCCAGCACCTCGCGCCCGCCAGCAGCAAAGAAATGCCACTGATGATCCGCTAGCTCAATGAGCACCCCCAAGATCAGATATCCCACTAGGGCCGGTAAACCGAGGCGTTCTAAACCGGCCTTGCTAAGGATTGCGCTGACCAGAATGATGCCAACCAGTAATATCAACAGCAACAAGGCAGTGTCTGATGGCAATGATTTTGCCCCCTTCTTTCCCTAGCAAGGTCCTTAGAACGACTCGAATAGCTGCCTTTCCGAATCCCTCACCATCAACACTGTGCAGTTTCGGCCCTAGGGCCTAGACTTGCTTAGGCGGAAAACTGGTATCTGTGCCAGTCGCTTGACCCGTTTGGGATGGTCCCATCAGATCAGCAAGCCCCTCAGTTAAAAGCTTGGGATCCATAAACACCACCTTGGAGTTGTCACTTTCACCCAGCTTGGTATTGGCATCGACATATTGCTGGGCAATCAAAAAGTTCAGAATTTCCCGAGAGCTCTTATGTTTCTCCATCACATCGGAGAGCATCTGAATCGAATCGACGGTGCCTTGAGCCCGTTTGACCGAGGCCTCTTGATCCCCCTGGGCTTCTAGCACGGTGGCCCGTCGCTTGAGCTCCGCCGCTTGCTGCTGCTGCATGGAGTCCAGCACCGACTGAGGTGGTTGAATACTTTGCACTTCGACACGAGTCACCTTCACCCCCCAGGGTTCAGTGGCTTCGTCCAAAATATCGAGCAAAGTCTTATTGAGTTCATTGCGAGAGGAAAACGTTTTCTCAAACTCCATGGTGCCGACGCTAGAGCGCAGGGTGGTAACAACCAATTCCCGAATCGCCGCTTCCACGTCCTCAATGGAATAATAGGTGCGCTCTAGATCCAGAACTCGCCAATAGACCACCGCATCGACTTCTAAGGAAACGTTATCGCGGGTGATTGCCGGTTGGGGTTCGACATCCAGCAGCCGCTCACGCACGCTTTCCTCCAGCACAATCGTATCCATGAAGGGCACGATGAAATTGAGACCGGGGCGTAGTTTGCGGTGATAGCGGCCCAAACGCTCCACCAGTGCTTCGGTACCTTGGTTAACGATGCGAACTGAGCCAACGCTGTAGCCCATCACAATCAGGGACAAAATCGCAAAGATGGAAGGACCCATAGGGAAGCTCCTGACCGGAGTACATGAGAATTGATGAGTAAGTGTAAACCCTTTAGCCCATGTTGGCCTCAGAAGTTGCCTTCAGAAGTGGGCTCTGGGGTCACAATCAGGGTGTTGCCTTGGCGGCTCACGACGGTGACCGTGGCTTCGGGGGCGATCGCCCCATCACTAATCTGGGAGCGGGCTAGCCAACTGCCACCATCGTAAGAAACACGCCCGATGCCCCCAGGGGGAATCATTTCGAGGACCCGCGCATAGCGGTTGGGGGCTAAGGCTTTGGAATTACGCGGCACCAAGCCTCGCAAGATCAGCGTAAAGGCAACGGACAGGATGGCCCACACCAACAATTGTTTCGCTAGCGCTGGAATACTCAGGGCAATCAGGGCCGTTACCAGCCCCGCACAGCCTAGGGATACGGTCACCGGGTTGGGGAGCATCAGGCTAACCCCTAGCAACCCAAGCCCCAGCAGCAACCACGGCAACGGCCCCAGGCTTATGTTCAACCAATCTAAAAGTGCCACAGTGCTTAGTTCGGTAGATGAATGCTGTCGTATTCCCTGGGGAATGACCGCAGGGTCCTCAATTTTATTAGCAATCCGGCTGGCGGACACAGGGGGCTAGGCCACCCCAGCCAGTAGCACAGCTAAGGTCACAACTCCGACAGTGACCATTAGCCCCGCAGGCATGACCTTGCGGGTTTTGACCAGCCGCACCACAAAGGTCACCACCAACAGCACTGTAACCGCAATCGCCAACCACAGGCCCCAGCCCAGTCCCTGGAAAAGGGCAAAACTGGCGAGGAGCAGCAAGATACCAGTAATCGCCCCGGAGATCAGGGAGACTTTACTGCCCGCCTGTTGATAGCCCATCCAGCCCCCAAATAGGGACAGCGCACCGTAAATCAAAGCCGCGATCGCGGAGACCGTCATCGCAGAAAACTCCTAGGGGAAAATACAGCGTCAGGATGTTGCACGCCGAAGCTAAGCACATCCGTCTTAATTTTTGCTGGCTTTTCTACAAAAGCCCATGATGAGAATTGAACTCATGACCTCACCCTTACCAAGGGTGTGCTCTACCGCTGAGCTACATGGGCTGATGTCGTGGTGGGCCGGGCTGGATTCGAACCAGCGTAGGCGTAGCCAGCGGATTTACAGTCCGCCCCCATTAACCACTCGGGCACCGACCCGCCATCCACGATTTCTAACCCTATCACAGATATCTGCCATTCTCAGATTTTTTTTTGACACCCAGGATGGTGTTCAAAAACATCCGGTGCTGCCGATTTGCTGGGTCTCCATGGGTTGACGCTCCCCTGCTGCCCGATGGTTACCCCGGTGGTAGACATGGAATGTTCAACAGCATTCTGTCTGCTACCCCAGGCTGAGGCAGCAAACAGAATGCCCTGTAGGATAGGGGAGGGAACATTACGAATTGTCATCCCTGATTGTTGCTCGCACCCCCAACCCATGGCTTTTCTTCGTGCCTACGTCGCTCCCCTACTGATTGTGCTGACCTTTGTGGTGGCTATGGTGGCCGTCAGTGCCCGCATCTTTTTGCCCAGCGATATGATGGCTCCGGCTCCCATTGAAGAGCCCCTAGGGGAAGCTGTCTCCCCTGCCGCCAGCCTGGTTATGCCTAACGCCATGGCTGTGGTGCCCAGTCATCCTTGGGATGGGGACCTGGGGTGAACCTTTCCCCCGCACCCTTCGACCTAAACGGCTATCACTTACAGGTAGGTAGCCATCGTGATCGAGAACGGCTGGTGCGGTTTATGGCCCTGTCCTACGGCGAGCAGGGGCACGATTGTCGACGGGAGGCAATCACCCAGACGGTTTATACCCATTTCGTTGATGACGCCCCGCTCTGGTGGGTTACGCCGGTCCCCAAGTCGACCCACACACCCCCATCAGAACCGATTGCCTGTCTCTGGTTGGGCAACGCGATCGATCCCCATCAAGGGGACCGCTACGGCTGTATTTTGCTTTTGTATGTCGCCCCCGAACACCGCCGTCGGGGCATTGCCACGGCGCTATTACGTCAGGCCCAGCATTGGGCTCGGGGGCGGGGGGATCAACGCCTAGGGCTACAGGTCTTTGCAAATAATGCTGCGGCCCAGTCGCTCTACCGCAAGCTGGGATATGACACCACGGCCCTATGGATGACCCAAGCGTTGCGGTGACCAGTTGTGGCTCTGCTGGTAGGGCGGAGGAATGCGGGAACCGAGGGGCTAGAAATTGAGTTTCGCCTGGGTTGCCTAAGACCGCTTTAACGGAAATTGTTGAATTGCAGGGCGACAGGCCAGTCTTCACCTTTGAGCAAGGTAATAGCCTGCTGCAAGTCATCCTTAGACTTGGCCGTGACTCGCACCGCATCCCCTTGGATAGAAGCCTGCACCTTTTTGAAGCTATCGCGAATCAGCTTGCTGATTTGCTTGGCAATTTCTTTGTCGATGCCTTTCTTGAGGGTGACCACTTGGCGAACCCGACCACCGCTAGCGGAGTCGGTGGTGCCAAACTCAAAAATCTTCAGGGACAGGTCACGCTTGGCCGCTTTGGTTTGCAGAATGGTGTGAACACTCTGTAGGGTGAGCTGACCATCGGTCTCAATGGTGATGGCATCTTCGCCTAAATCCAGGGTGGTTTTGCTGCCTTTGAGGTCATAGCGGGTTTCTAACTCCCGTCGAGTTTGATCCAGTGAATTGACCAATTCTTGGCGATCAAAGTCGCTGACAACATCAAAGGAGTAGCTGGAAGCCATAATATGCGGGTTAATAAATGCTTGTGATGGGTGCTTCTTAGCGTAAAGCAGAGGCACAAGCCATGGCAAACAGGGTAAAAGTGCCTAGGGCTGCAACAGCATACATGGGCGATCGCAGCAGCGGTAGGTTCAAAATATAAAACAAGCTATACAGTGAGCGCCCGACGACATGGGCGATCGCAGCTCCTAGGGCAAGGGTAGAGTCTTGGCCAGTGACATAGGCGGCGAGCACTGCCGGGGCAAACAGGCTAAAGGCTTCAAAACTATTTTCGTGGGCCCAGGTGGCACGCTGGGCGTAGGGCGGCAGCTTGTCAAACAGCGCCCGAGGAGCCGAGGGGTCGTAACCGGCGCGAAAGCGGGCGATCGCTACGACCACAAAAGGAACGTAAATCAAGACAGCAGCCATCACCAAGCAGCACAGGAGCAGACCGGGGATCGGTACTGCTCCGAAGAACAAGCCATTCATGATTTAAAACGTTCCTAGTCAAAGTAGAACAGCGTCACAATTTTGCGTTGCTCCTCTGCATCCTGGCAGGTTTGCAGCAGGGTATGACTGTCATGGAAGGCAAAACAGATTAACTGCTGACAGCGAGAAATAATTTCCTGATTACAGAGGGCGCTGGCCTCCGCTAGGGACAGGGAATCGTTAGCTGAATTTTCGACCAAGTGCATCACTTGATCGAGCTGATCACGGGATTCCTGGGGCTGCTTATCGAGGCTTTGGGGCAGAATCACCGTCAGCAAATTGGGATCTGCTTGGATGGCTCCTCGAATGGCCGCAGAATTCGTCCCCGTTGCACCCGAGGTCAAAATGGTATTGCCTCCCATGACCAACGCATAGGTCATCAGCTCAATCAGCTTCTGATGGGTGATGGGAACATGGCGAGACCCTAAGATGGCGACGCGCTTAGAACCTGACTGTTGAATCGCAGCCAGCTCTTGCAAAAATACGTCAACCTTAGGCGTTTCTAAGGGGGCTTCAATAGACTGGCTCAACGGAGATACACGGATTTCAAGGACGCGCTCATTGTATCAGCCTATGGGATTTACGGAAGATCTCCACAAACCCGAGGGTTTGCTCAACATCCCATGCCTCCATCAGGGTTGGCAGGCGGGCTCGTGGTTCAATCGCCAATTAAGTCCATCAGGCGATTGATATCTAAATGCTTGGCCAAAACCTCTTGCACGAGGGGAACCTTATCAGGATTGTCGAGGGGAACCTGGCCAAACAGGGTATCAATGCGCTCCACCGTGGTAAGGGTATCGGTCACCACAGACAGCACTGGAATCTCTTTGTCTGTTGCCAAACTAATCACATCGTCGGCCGGGGCAATTTGCCCTGTCAAAATTAAGCAGTGGGTGGAGGTTTCTAAGGCGGCAATTTGGAGATCACGGCGATCGCCCCCGGTCACGACCGCCTGATGGATGCCCTGCCTGAAAAAGCGTAGGGCTGAGTTTACATTCATCGCCCCAATTTTGAGACTCTCCACCATGAGGTCCAAGTGGTCGTCACAACATAAGACTTCTGCATCTAAGCGCCGGACCAGCTCACTCACCCGTACCCCCTGGAGGTAGGGCATCTGCGGAAGCGTCGCTAACACCGCAATGCCTTGCCCCTCCAAGTAGGGCACCACCTTGTCCTTCACAAAGGCTTCAGCACCTTCAGGAATGCTGTTAATGACCACCCCAACCAGTCGTGGCCCCAAGCGCTGTTGGGCCGACAGGATTTCATCCACCATTTGGCGAGGGTTAAATCGCATCACCAGCAGCACAGAGGCATTGAGAGAATTAGCCATGTCGGGCAGGGCCAGCTTGACCAAAGCGCCCTGTTCTAGGGTGGCTGGCCCCTCTAGCAGCACCACGTTCTCTGCGGCTTGCCCGTCGTATTGCTGTAGCGCCTTCGTGAAATCCGTTGCCCCATTTTGATGGAGCTGGGCAATGATGGCGTCGTCATCTAGGCAGAGGAGGGTCGGCAAACAGGCTGCCGCCGGGAGCGACAACACCTCCGGAATAAAGTTGAGATCCGTATCAGCACAAACTGGAGCCCCTTTTTTATCAGGGACTTCTACGGCAGCAAGGGGCTTACCATAGGCAATCTTGATGCCCTGGGCCATGAGCTGGAAGGCGATCGCTAATGTAACCGCCGACTTACCACTATGGGCCTCTGTCGACCCAATCAAGACATACCTGGCTGATTTGGGCACGCCGTTTAATCCTCACCGGAGAGTGTATACAAGAATTGCCCTTCTCATTGTGCCACCATCCGTGGCCCTAGCTGGCGTGCCGTGGGGGTTAGTCATCCAGTCGGAGCAGCTTGCGGTAGAACCCCTTGGAGAAGTCAGCAGCCCGTTTCTGACGTAAAGCGACGACGACATCAAAGAGAAAATCCACAAATTCAAAGGTGGCCAAGGTGATTTCGTAGCTTAAATCAGCATCGTCATCAAACTGGAGGCGGCACCGCGTCAGGTCAGCCGGTAATGTTGAGACATTCCAAGTGGCTAAAAACGGGATACTGTCGCCCCCCTCAATGACGCGCTCTCCCTCTAAGTTGCCTTGCTTGTAAAGCCCAATGGCATAGGGCAAGGCATTCCGTTTGCTGCCCTGATAGTAGGGGAGATAAACGCCAATATCTTGCTTGGTTGCTGGTTTGATTTCATCAAAGGTAATGGTCATAGCTGCCATTGAACATGTCACGACTACCAGCACAATGGTTTAAGCCGCCAGTGGGCTGGTCGATTTGAACGGATCGTTGCTGGGATCGTCCCTCTGGGGAGAGGAATGCCATCAGTAATAGCACAGGCTTACCCGTGCTACTCATCTAGAGAAGACCTCAAACCGCTAGGATGATTGAGAGAAATCTTCGGGTTGAGTCCCGCCTATTGGTCGCCTTGGGTCTAATCAGAACCGGGTCAAGTCTCTGTAAAGACCTTGACTTAGGTCTGCTTGGCATGATGTTTCTACATCCAGATGGCCCGAGCCCTCGATACGATTCAATTCCCCTAGAGCATACCCGGTGACCCATGTTTCAACACATTGTGTTTTGATCCGCAGACAACCATCGATGATGCCCCCTTAGTTGAGGCTGAGGTTGCTGTCTCGATAGCGCCACCCGGTCATTCATCCCCAGGGGTGGCCACAAAAATTTGAGTAGAGATTTGGTTTAGGGACTGACTATGACCCATACAACTCAGGCAAGGGTATCCCCAGGGCATCCCCCAGACTTGCAACCCTTTCAACCCCTAGCTGGCGATGGTGCCAGGCGGTTGAAGGCGGCGATCGTTCTAGGGGGGTTATGGGGGATCGTATTTGTCTTACATCTATGGGTTTGGGGTAGTTGGCTCGTTTATGGTGTCACCCTCGGGGTCGGGGCTCATTTATTTAAGCTTTTATGGGCCACGCCCCAACTGCCGGACGTGCTGCCTAGGGCGACTGAGCTGTCAGAGGGGTCTACAGGTGACTTTGCACCGGGTCTGGCGCAGTGGCCCCATGTCTCTATTTTGGTGGCGGCCAAAAATGAAGTTACCGTCATTGCGCGTCTGGTCAAAGCCCTGGCCAGTCTTGATTATCCCCAGGAGCACTACGACCTTTGGATGATCGATGACAATAGCGACGACGGCACTGGGGAACAGCTCGATCAGTTAGCTAGCCAGTACGCCAATGTCCATGTGATTCACCGCGATGGGAATGCAACTGGGGGCAAGTCGGGAGCCCTAAACCAAGTTTGGCCCCAAACCCAGGGCCATTTACTGGCCGTTTTTGATGCCGATGCCCAAGTTCCGACGGATCTGCTACAGCGAGTGGTTCCCCTCTTTCAAGCAGCGCAGGTGGGGGCGGTCCAGGTGCGCAAGGAGATCGCCAATGCCGATACAAACTTCTGGACCCGTGGTCAGGCCGCAGAAATGGCCTTCGATGGCTATTGCCAACGGCAACGGGTGGCCAGTGGTGGGGTCGGGGAGTTGCGGGGCAATGGTCAGTTTGTACGGCGAACGGCCCTAGAGCAGTTTGGCGGCTGGAATGAGGCCACAATTACCGATGATTTGGATCTGACGTTTCGTTTGCATTTAATGGGGTGGTCGATTCCGGTGGTGCTCAGTCCGGCCATTGCTGAGGAGGGGGTCACCAATTTTATTTCCCTCTGGCATCAGCGCAATCGCTGGGCTGAGGGGGGCTATCAGCGTTATCTAGATTACTGGCAGTTTCTAAATCCCAGCCGCCTGGGATGGCGAAAACTATTGGATTTATGGTTGTTCTGGCTGATTCAATATGCTGTGCCCACCATGGCGGTGCCTGATTTGGCTTTGGCGATTGCCCGTAGCCGCCCACCGATGCTGGTGCCGCTGTCGAGTTTAGCTTTGGCCTTTTCTGCGATCGGCATGCTGAGGGGCTTGCGGCGCACCCAGGCAACCACGCTGCTGAGCCAGGTTTTTCATACTCTCCAGGGAATGATTTACCTGCTGCACTGGTTTTTGATTATGGGTACGGTCACCCTGCGCATGGCCATTCGGCCTAAGCGACTGAAATGGGTTAAGACCAACCACGGGGGCAGGGGCGACAACCCAATGGTAGAAACGGCTGGAGCCGTCTCTGAGTAACGGGTTTAAGGAGCTGCCAAAAAAGGGGTAGGCCAGTATTAGATGCAACGGTAGGCGATCAGGATACAGGCTGCATCGCCATGTTGCCGTTGCTTTGTCTGGGTAATGCAGCCCAATCAACGGTGAAAGGCTTTTCAAACAACTTCTGAAGGGACTCGCCCACAGATTAATCGACGATGGGGTCGCGGCCATTGTCGTAAATCTGTAGTCGTGCGGTCCCAGCTCGGTGCGGGCGATTGAGTTCTCCCGCCGGTGCCACGACCACATCAAACAGATAAACCCCTTCCCAGCGAGGGTTACGAACGGGATGCACCGCCAGGGTGACCTGTTGTCCGGGCAAGGCGGGCTCTGCTAGCACGATGGTCATGACCTGGGCGTCGTCGTCGTAGGTGGCGGTAGTCAGCGGGAGCAGGTCGCCGCGATCGCTAGGCTCGCCACTAAACAGGGTAGTGTCGTCGAGATGGTAGCGCAGCCGGTTCGCCCGCCCTTCCGTGAGGGTGATTTCGATGGTTTCCATTGGTTCACCCGCATCGGTGGGGAGGGTGAGGGTGAAGTAGTAGGTGCTGTGGCGATCGCTGGCCCGATTACGGGTCGCCCAAAAAGCAGAGAGCCGGGGCGGCACCTCAAAGGCAACGGTGCCATCGGCAAATTGCACCGCCGCTCCCTGACCGGTGGCCAACCCCCCCAAGACTAGGGCAGTACCCAGGCACAGCCCTGCCAATGACTTTAAAAATGGCATCAGACCTCCGACAACTTGCCCCAACCCCTTCAGGGGGGCAGCATGATCCCTATCCTTTCTAAATTGTGGCAAATCTGACCGATGGCTGAGGGATTCAGCAAAGCACCGTAATAACGGCCCCATCAAAATTGCCCTACTCCCCGCCGTCAGGGAATAGGGCAATGGGTCAAGAATGGCCTGTCTAGGCAGCCGTCTAACCAGCTCCCCAAGACAAGCGGGCAGCAACCCTAGACAACATCAGCCTTCGTCACGAGATGGGCCTCTAGGAACCAAAGCCGCTTGTCGATGGTGCGAGAAATTTCGGTGTAAAGGTCAGCCGTGTCAGCATCCCCAGCCGCATCGGTCTGATCGATCGCCCCCCGCACATGCTTGCCATAGGCGGCATAGCGCTCTGCTAAAGCTGTGATGTGCGCCTCTCCGTCAACGGCATCTAGGGGGTACTCGGGCAGGATAGATGCCTCAGCGGCAATACGGGCGGTTCCCAGCGCTGTGCTGCCTAGAGCTGTGACCCGCTCTGCGACCATGTCCACGTACTCTTCCATTTCGCCTGCCATTTCATCAAAAAGTTGATGGAGCTGGAAGAAGTCTTTGCCCTTGACATTCCAGTGGGCCTGTTTGATCTGGGTTTTGAGATCCAGGCTGGCAGCCAGGGTTTGGTTTAAAACGGTCACCACCTGTGATCGCACCGCCTGGGGAAGGTCAATACGGGTGGGATAAAAACGGGCTGTTGATTTCGTCACAGTTGCAACCATGGGTCACCCCCTAAAAGTTCAGTGCAAAACAGCTAAAAACAGTCAATACTCAATTGCCATCAATGCTAGCGCTCAAGGTCCAGACAATCACCGGGCTGAACGACGCCCTAGGGGTACCTTCAAATTATTACAGCATCCAGCTTGACCAACCTCACCCCTAAATCATACTCGTTATGAGTACGATTTGCAATCCATTTCGGTGTTGACCGAACTGCTCAGCTCGGTAAAGGGGCTTCATAGACCTGGTAGGGGGTCGGAGCCATGCCCAAATCACGGTAGGTGGCTTGGGCTGCTGTATTCTGGTGCTCTACATAAAGGCGTAGGCCGCAAATCCCCCCCTGTTGTTGCGCCAGGGATTCGACTTCTCCGTAAAGACGGCGGAAAATGCCTTGGCGGCGGTGCTCAGACCGCACATAGACGCTCTGAATCCACCAGAACAGGCCATTGCGCCAGTCGCTCCACTCGGTGGTGATCAATAAACACCCCACGGGTTGGTCAGCCACGGTGGCGACAAGGTAAAACCCCAGCTCTGGACGGGCCAGTAATTGTGCCACCCCAGCCTGCACTGTCGAGCGGTCTAAGGTGCGATGCTCGGTCTCTGCGGCCAAGGCCTGATTGAAGGTGGCGATCGCGTCTATATCCGCCGCGATCGCCCGCCGAATCGTCATGTCAACCATGGGTTAGCTCCCGTAGGGCGTACCGAGTTGGTCTACCGAGACGTTGACAGATAAGGGTAAACGACCAGGATTCTGGCGGGGTTCAGCCGCATAACCAATGGGGAGCAACAGGGCAATCCCGATATCAGGGTTGTCGGCAGCCCCAATCACCGCCTTCACCTTGTCTTCGAGCCAGCCATTCATAAAGCAGGTCGATAGCCCCAGGGCCTCAGCGGCTAGGGCGGTATGGGTGGCTGCAATCATGGCGTCTTTGATCGTATATTCTCGGGTTTTAGGCCCTAGAGCCGCCATAAATTGGGGAATCGCCCCTTTAAAATAATCCACGGCCTGTTGCGGCCAAGCCCCGCTCTCTAAGCCTTGCTGGTAGATCTGAGCCATGATCTCATCGTCTTGCCAACTGCTGCTGTCGACAGCAAAAACAAAGATCACGGGAGCCTGCACCACCTGGGACTGACCAAACGCCGCTTCGGCGAGGGCCTGTTTTTGAGCCTCATCTTGGACCACAACAATGCGCCACCCTTGGAGGTTGTAGCTGCTGGGGGCCGCCACGGTGAGTTCCACCAACTGATGCAGCAGTTCGGGGGGAATGGGATCAGGCTTAAAGTTTTTAATCGATCGCCGCTGCTGGATTGCCTGAACCGTATCGAGGGGAGTCATGGTCATGGTGTCGATGTCTTGCTGGAGAATGGAGCACGCAATTATTTTGCGCCCTGTCCTATAGATTGCCACACCCTAAAAGTCATCCCCTAACTTCCCGCCATCGGCGCATTCTCCGCCCCCCGCCCCAGGGTTGAGACAGGGAGAAACTTGACCGATTAGTACTGGATTACCGAACGAATGCTCTTGCCGGCATGCATCAAGTCAAAGGCGGTATTGATCTTCTCTAGGGGAAAAGTCTGGGTCACAAACGGATCAATTTGGATTTCCCCAGCGAGGTAGCGGTCCACATAGCCGGGCAACTGCGATCGCCCCTTGACGCCCCCAAAGGCACTCCCCCGCCAGACCCGCCCCGTCACCAATTGAAAGGGTCGCGTGCGAATTTCTTCGCCGCCCCCAGCCACCCCAATGATGGTGGATTCACCCCAGCCCTTGTGGCAAGACTCCAGGGCGGCCCGCATCAAATCCACATTACCCACGCACTCAAAGGTATAGTCAGCACCGCCGTCGGTCATCTCCACAATCACCTGCTGGATGGGCAGATCGTGATCCTTAGGATTAATGCAGTCCGTCGCCCCTAGCTGCCGGGCGAGCTCAAACTTACTGGGGTTAATATCGACCCCGATAATCCGCCCAGCCTGGGCCATCACGGCCCCTTGCACCACGCTCAGGCCAATCCCCCCCAGCCCAAAGACCGCAACGGTGGCCCCCGCTTCGACCTTGGCTGTGTTGAGCACCGCCCCGATGCCGGTGGTGATGCCGCAGCCCAAGAGGCAGACCTTATCTAAAGGGGCTTCTGGGTTGACCTTGGCGATCGAAATTTCGGGCAACACCGTGTACTCACTAAAGGTACTGGTGCCCATGTAGTGATAAAGGGGCTGGCCTTTGTGGCTAAACCGGCTGGTGCCGTCGGGCATCAGCCCTTTGCCCTGGGTGCCGCGAATCGCCTGACAGAGATTGGTCTTGCCTGAGAGACAAAACTTACAGGCTTGGCATTCTGGGACATACAGGGGAATGACATGATCCCCAGGGGCAACTGAGGTAACCCCTGGCCCAACGTCCTGCACAATGCCGCCCCCCTCATGGCCCAAGATTGCGGGAAACAGCCCTTCGGGATCTTTCCCTGAGAGGGTATAGGCATCGGTGTGGCAGACCCCTGTGGCCGTAATGCGCACCAAGACCTCCCCAGCCTTAGGGCCATCCAAGTCAATCTCTTCAATTTCTAAGGGCTTACCGGCTTCCCAAGCGATCGCGGCACGGGTTTTCATACAACACTCCAACTCATCATTGATAGACTCATTGACAGGCCACGCTAGCACTCCGCTGTCGCCAGAGGCCAAAGGAGGCAAGCTTTCTATAGGAGACCAATGGGCCAATCGGCAGCTATAGATTCACCAAAATGGTGTCGCCATCGACCGTCGCCACCAGGGGCTGCAAAGGTTCCGTAGCGGGTCCCTCCAGTAAAGTGCCATCTAGGGCAAACGTTGACTCGTGGCAAGGGCAGATAAATTGACTACTGTCGGCGCTCCAACCGACGGTGCAACCTTTATGGTTGCAGTTAGCGGTCAGGGCCAACACCCCCTCAGCATTGGCGGGGTCCCGCACTACGATAACCTTTTCGGGGCTTTCGACCACCAGGCTGCCATTGGCATCTAACTCCGTTAGGGTGCCAATGGTTAGGAGGCTAGCGTCGGTAGCTGGGGTACCCTCCGGTACAGCGTCAGACGGCGGGGCGTCGCTAGGGGTATCAGCGATCGTATTCGATTTGGGAGCACAGGCGGCAATTACCGTCTGTAGGGTCGCCACTAGCCCCCCAAACCCCAACCAAGACAGAAAATAACGGCGATTCCAATACTTGCGGTTCATTGTGCTCAGCTCCCAGCAATTTAGCTTTAACCTTTGGACCAACAGCCCGTACTGCCATCCCATGGAGATGAAGCACAGAACTATCTCTATATCTGGATAGCACAGGTTAAGCTACACCAGTTTTTTCCCCGCTGATCCGTTGAGTCATGCCATTGCAATCCCCGTAGTTTCGCCCACGCCGTTTCCCCAGGCCATTCTTTTCGAATAACCGTCCCCTGAGCGGAGTCGTTGGCTTTGCCGCCCCAGCGGGGCTAGGGGACATCTTGCATAGGTTTTGGCTTCGACTCCGCTCAGCCAGCGTAATGTGTGGGACGGTTACCTTTTCGATATGGATGGTCTCATACTCGACAGTAAGGGGCTCTACGGGGCTGGAAACAGGCGATCTCAAATCAGATTTTCGAATCCCTCCATGGGGTTCGTCTATGGTTAAGCCGCAAATATTCAATCTGCTCTGCAATCACAATTTAACCTAGGCTGGACAAGGGATTAGCTGAATCTACTGACATCACATTGAAAACCTGATACATCCTTAGGGAACAATGGAGCCAGAGATTTGTCATAATCGTTTCCATTAAAAAGTGGTGGCAAAGTGACGGCTCCAAATTTCCCATGGTTTACAGCTCAAGCTGAGCTGTGAATTTCTGAGCACGCGCCAGCCATAGCCAGCCGTTCTGGCCATACAAGTTAATTTTCATTACAACCATTCAGGTGCATCGAGAAGGCTGGGGGTTATTACGTAGCCAGACAGCCGCAGGGCAAAAGATATTAACTCAATCGCTTTTAGGAAAATACCGTGGCCATAAAAACCCTTTATCAACCACTACTGTTAATTGCCTTAGCCTCAACGACGCTCCTCGGCAGTTGTGCCCAATCCCCTCAATCCGATTCAGAGAACAGCGGCGACCCAACGGCAGCGAATGTCGAAACGTCACCAGCGGTAAAAACAGCCCGCTACCATGTCAACCTCGATGAAAAAGGCCGAGCCTTGAGGGGGCACGATCCAGTCGCCTACTTTACTGATGGTGAACCCGTTGAAGGCAGCAAAGAATTTCGTTTTCAGTGGGATGAGGCCGAATATTATTTTGTGAGTGCTGAGAACCGTGATGCGTTCGCCAGCAACCCAGAAAAATACGCCCCTGCCAATGGGGGATACTGCACCTTCGGGGTGATTTTAGCTAAGAAATTTGACGGCGATCCGCAGGTTTGGTTGATCCACAACGATCGCCTCCATGTCTTCCTCAATCAAGACGTCAAAGAGAAATTTCTGCAAGATGAACCTGGCAACCTAGCCAAAGTGTCTGAAAATTGGCCCGCCATCGAAGACAAATCTCCCGAAGAATTAGAAGCCGCTGGTTAGGACCCTTTAGGGGGTTGCAGCTCTGGCAAAAAAGCAGCTGAAATCCATATCTCGTGTGGGGCTAGCAGTCTCATCAGCCCCATGCGAGCCAAGGTAGCGTTCGCTTCAGTATGCTTCTGTTTCATCAGGCGGCAGGGCTGAATAACGCGTAACCGTCCCAGAGACTATGCTGGCTGAGCGAAGTCGTTCGCAACGCGTCTCCCAAAGGGAGAAAGCCAAAACCTAGCCAGAATGTCCCCTAGCCCCGCTGGGGCGGCAAAGCCAACGACTCCGCTCAGGGGACGGTTACGAATAACGCCATCCGTTTCAATGTCCTATCGATTGACTCACCTGTCGCCTAGCGTTAGGTGTTCAGCGTCAATAAATCTAGTCGGATTCTGAGGCATTAGTGCTTCATGGGTAAGCATCGGCTTGGGCTTTTCAACCCGTTTTCTCGATTGGCCACGGTTGCTCTGATGGTCACTTTGATCTTGGCTGTTTTGAATTTTCGAGATCGGACCAAGATGAACCACATCTTTCAGGAACAGCAAGATCTACTCATCCTCAAGAAGCAGCTTACCCAGGCGGGGCAGGACCTGCTGCGGGCAAGGTTGAATGAGTCACAGCTCATTAACACGCAAAAAACCGTCTTCTTCGAAGGGTTTGAACAGGATCTAGATGAGGTCGAATCATTAGCCCAAAACTTGTCTGGGCAGTTCCAAGATGATGACGGCTCTGATCCATTAGAAACGGCTTTAATTCATTTAGATCAATACCGTGGTGCCGTCATCAATACCCGCAGTCTTCAGCAAAAGATGGGCCTGGGTGATGCTGATGGCATATTGAAGCAGCTCCAGGCTTCTAACCAGAAAATTGAGGCCGACTTAACCCAGTTTGGGAATCAAAAGTTGGTATTTGAGTTGGCCCATATGCAAATTTATGAAAAAGACTTTAGCAGTACCCTCGATATGCGGCTAGCGGATCAGCTCATGGATCAGGTGGCTGAGCTGAGTGTCGCCATTCAGGAGGCTAATTTATCCCCAGAGATTCAAGGCCCTTTGCTCAATGAAATTAATGTCTATGGGGCATTGGTGGCGGCATTTATCAACCGTACGGTTGAGTTAGAGTTATCGATCGCTGAAAGTACGCTCTACTATGACCGCATCGCCCCAGAACTCTCGGTCAGTCAGGGCAGTATTGATCAGCGCCTAGCCTTCACCGCTGCGCAACTGCGATCGCAGCGACAAATCTCGACCATCCAGACGATTACGGTCTTTTGTGGGGCCTTTAGCATTTTGTTGCTGTTGGTCATCTTGCAATTACAGCGTACTCGCCGGTTAGCAATGCGATTGCAGCAGTTGACCAACGGCATGCAAACAGTAGCGGCGGGAAACTTTGAGGAGATTGGCGAACTCCCCCAGGGCAACGACGATGTCGGGACCTTAGCGAAAACGTTTGCGGCTATGGCACAGCAAATTCGTCGTCAAATTGACACCATTCGCAAGGCTCAGCAAAAAGCTGAAATTGCCAGCCAAGCTAAGTCTGGCTTTCTGGCAAATATGAGCCATGAATTGCGGACCCCTTTAAACGCGATCTTGGGGTTCACCCAAATGATGCTATCGCAACCGTTATTAACGGCTGAACAAAATGACAATCTACGGATTATCCATCAAAGTGGCGAACATCTACTGTCTTTGATTAATGATGTCCTAGACATGTCAAAAATTGAGTCGGGTAAGTTCACCCTCCAGGAAGACACGTTTGACATCTATAACTTGCTTAAGACCCTAGAGTCGATGTTGCGGTTTAAAGCAGAGTCGAAGGGCATTCATCTGATCTTGAGCTGCGCACCAACAGTCCCCCAATTTATTAAGACTGATCAGCAAAAACTGCGACAGGTGCTGATCAATTTGGTAGGAAATGGGTTGAAATTCACCCAGGCGGGTCAGGTGACCCTCACCGTTGAGGTTGGCACACCAGCCCCTGATGAGCCTTTCCCAGCGGAGGCTCGATCCAATCGGGAGCGATCGCACCCCCAAACCCTCAGGTTCACGATCTCAGATTCTGGCCCTGGCATTGCCCCTGGGGAGCTCCAGCAGCTATTCGAGTCATTCAGTCAGGGGCAACAGGGCCAACTGCAGGGGGGCACCGGGCTGGGGCTCGCCATTAGTAAGGGGTTTATCCAACTGATGGGCGGAGATATTCAAGTTCGCAGCCAGTTGGGCCGTGGCAGTCAATTTAGCTTTGATATTCAGGTGCAGGTCGTGCCCGCCATGCCCCTGCCGCCGCCCCATCCCCAGCGCCGGACAATTATGGGTTTGGCCCCTGCACAACCGGACTACCGCATTTTGATCGTCGAAAATAACGCCACCAGCCGCCGCCTGATGGTGAAGTTGCTGACCTCCGTTGGGTTTCGCGTCAAGGAAGCGACCCATGGTGGGGAGGCGATCGCCCTGTGTCAGCAGTGGTATCCCCATTTGATTTGGATGGATATCAATATGCCCGTCATGAATGGGGCTGATGCCACCCGTAAAATCAAGCAATGGGCCACCGGCCAAAGCCCAACCCGTTGGTCCCTAGCGACCCCATCCCCTAGGCCAACCTCTGAACCGGCGTTGGCGTCTGCTTCTGCGGCCCCTCACCTGGATTGGCCAGAGGAGCAATCGGGATATCGTTCTTCCGGGGCCACCGCCCCCCAGGCCGTAAGCCTACCCATCGTGATCGCGCTGAGCGCCAATGCCTTTGAGGCGGATCGCCAACAAATGCTGATGGCGGGCTGCAGTGACTTTGTGAGCAAGCCCATTCAGCGATCGCTAATTTTACGAAAAATAGCGGATTATTTAGGGGCTTGCTACATTTACGATGATGCCCCTACAGAAAGCCTGCCCTTACGGAGACTATCAATGTTATCGGGGTTAGCAGAGGCGTCACTATCGTCACCAGTCTTGACCCCTGAGCTACTGCGCACAATGCCCCTAGAGTGGGTGAGACGGTTGCACCAGGAGGCTTGTCTAGCAGAGCAGGACAAGATTACTGAATTAATGAATGACATTGTGAATGTCAATGCACCGTTAGCCCTAGCGATTCAGCATTTAGTCGCACAGTTTGACTACGGAAAAATCATCGCTTGCACAGGCCAGGTATTGGACCATGGATGACGCTCAAACCCAACCGTTACAGGGGCATATCCTGATCGTCGATGATGTCCCTGAAAATGTCCAATTGCTCTCTAGCGCCCTTTCTGAGCAAGGCTATAAAGTCCGGGGGGTATTGTCTGGTGAAATGGCGATTCGGGCGTCGAACTCCTTACCTGATCTGATTCTGTTAGACATTATGATGCCGGGGGTTGATGGCTATGAAGTGTGCCGCCGCCTGAAAGCATCGCCCCATACCTGCAACATTCCGGTGATTTTTTTGAGCGCCTTGAGTGATGTGGCAGACAAGGTTAAAGCGTTTGAAATCGGCGGTGCTGATTACATTACCAAGCCCTTCCAACTGAAGGAGGTGCGGGCTCGGGTCAACCATCAGCTAAAAATTCAGCAACTCCAAAAACAACTGCTGGCCCAGACCGAAATCCTGAATGAGAAAAACGGCCGCCTGCAACAGGAAATTCGCGATCGCGAACGCATTGAAGTCACCCTTCGGGACTCTGAGGCCAAAGAACGGCAAAAAACCCAACAACTCAGCGAGATCTTGGAACAGCTCCAAAAGGCACAATCCCAACTGATTCAGCAGGAAAAAATGTCAGGATTAGGCCAGCTGGTAGCAGGAATCGCCCATGAGATTAACAACCCAGTCACCTTTATCTACGGCAATCTCAAATGCGCTGGCACCTACGCAGAAGATCTCTTAACTGCGCTGCAGATTTATCAGCAGGTGGCTCCCACCTTACCGTCAGACATCCAGACCCAGATGGATGAATTGGGCTTAGATTTCATTAAAGAAGACTTTCCCAAATTAATAAAATCGATGAATGTGGGCTCAGAGCGCATTCGCGCGATTGTGCATTCCTTACGAACCTTTTCCCACCATAGTGAAGCGGACATTAAAGTCGTCGATATCCACGATGGTATTGATAGCACCCTGATGATTTTACAGAGTCGGCTCCGGCCCCAGGCCCATCACTCCGCTGTCACCGTCACCAAAGCGTATGGCAACCTGCCCGAGGTCGAATGCTATCCAGGGCAGCTCAACCAAGTCTTTATGAATATATTGGCCAACGCCATTGATGCCTTAGACCTACTCAGGCAGTCAGATGAGAATCCCTATGCCCACCGGGGTCCAACCATTCAGATTCAAACCAAGCCCCTCTCCCCAAACCGAATCGGCATCTATATTTCAGATAATGGCCCTGGCATTGCGAAGGAGGTGCAGCCTCGGCTATTTGATCCGTTCTTTACGACCAAGGACATTGGCCAAGGGACGGGGTTAGGGCTCTCAATTAGCTACAAGATTGTGGTTGACCAACATGGAGGAGAGCTGCGCTGCCTCTCAGTCCCAGGACAGGGGGCAATGTTCGCCATTGAGATTCCGACTCACCAAACGACCGCCTTTCCCTAAGGGCCTCGCCATCGTCCGCCATAATGGAGGGAAAGACGCTTCATAATTCTTAAAACATGGCGAAGGATCTGCGGGCATTTTTGACCAAACTGGAAGACCGGGGACAGTTGCGACGCATTACCGTCCCTGTCGATCCCCATTTGGAAATTGCTGAAATTGCCAACCGACTCCTGCTGTCAGGGGGGCCTGCTCTCCTGTTTGAAAATGTAAAAGGGGCAAATATGCCCCTCGCCATCAACACCCTCGGCACCCTGGAGCGGGTCTGTTGGTCTTTTGGCATGGAGAAACCCGAGGAGCTAGAGGAGATCGGCCAAAAGTTAGCCCTGCTCTATCAGCCCCGGCCCCCCAAGACGTTTTCACAAGCGATCGATCTGGGTAAGGCCCTATTTGATGTGGTCAAGGCCAAGCCCGATCGCGATCTGTTTCCCGCCTGCCACCAGGTGGTGATGAAAGATGAGGCGGTGGATCTCACCCAACTGCCCCTGCTACAGGTGTATCCCGGCGATGCCAACAAAGTGGCCACCCTGGGGTTGATGGTCACCAAGGATCCCGAAAGCAAAATCCCTAATGTGGGGGTGTATCGCCTGCAATTACAGTCGAAAAACACGATGACGGTACAGTGGCTCTCGGTACGTGGCCCCAGCCGTCACCTGCGCAAGGCGGCAGAGCGGGGTGAAAAACTAGAGGTGGCGATCGCCCTCGGGGTAGATCCCCTGCTGATTTTGGCCGCCGCCACCCCCCTACCGATCGACCTCTCAGAATGGTTATTTGGGGGCCTCTACGGCGGTCAGGGCGTCCATCTTGCCCAATGCAAAACCGTGAACCTACAGGTTCCGGCCCTATCCGAAATTGTTTTGGAGGGCACCATCACCCCCGGTGAAACCGCCGCCGATGGTCCCGCCGGGGATCACATCGGTTATTACGGTCCTCAGCGGGACGATGCCCCGTTGATTCGCTTCCACTGCATGACCCACCGCAAAAATCCGGTTTATATGACCACCTTCAGCGGTCGTCCCCCCAAGGAAGACGCGATGATGGCCCTGGCGCTGAATCGAATCTATACCCCGATTTTGCGGATGCAGGTGCCGGAGATCAAAGACTTTTTCTTACCCATGGAAGGGTTGAGCTATAAAGCGGCGATTATTGCCATTGACAAAAGCTACCCCGGTCAAGCCCGCCGTGCTGCCCTCGCCTTTTGGACCGCACTGCCCCAATTTACTTACACCAAGTTTGTGATTGTGGTGGATCAGGCCATTAACATCCGTGATCCCCGCCAGGTGATGTGGGCGGTCACCTCCAAGGTTGATCCGGCTAGGGACGTGTTTATCTTGCCGAACAACCCCTTCGATCGCCTCGACTTCGCCACCGAAAAACCCGGCCTCGGCAGCCGCATGGGCATCGATGCCACCACCAAGGTCTATCCCGAAACCGATCGCCCCTGGAGTGACGAGCTACACCCGGATCCAGACACCGCCGCCCAGGTCGATCGCCGCTGGGCTGAGTATGGGTTGGCAGACTTGGGTCTGGATGATGTGAATCCCAATTTGTTTGGCTACGACATTCGCTAAGGGCATCCCAACCATGGTGGTGACAAGCTTCAACAACGGGCACCCCTTACAGTAGAAACCAACGTCAGCTATGACATCCCAAGATGTCATTGACATTCAAAAATGGTTGCATTAGCATGGTGCCATGAGCATCTTGCAGCAGATTGCCCAAGCAAACCCCCAGTGGGATTTAGACGCCTTTGTCGAAGTGGCAAACGGTCTCTTGCCCCATTACTTGCCCGAGGATAACGGTGCCCGTGGCCGTGCCGCCGATACCGTCAACCCCCGTTTGGTGCGGTCTTACACCACCCAAGGGGTGATCGATCGGCCCCTCCGCCAAGGGCGCGAAGCTCGATACCGCTACCGGCATCTGCTGCAACTGCTGCTCGTGCGTCGGTTGCTCGGCGAAGGCTACGGCACCGCCGCCATTCAACCGATTACATCCGTAAAAGCCACCCCCGAGTTAGAAGCCCTACTGCAGGGCGGCCTACAACTCACCGTAGAAACCGCCAACCCAGCCCTGGCCTTTCTGCAATCGGTCAAAGCCCGTGGCGGCCCCTCAGCCCCGATGGCTCGATCTGCGCCTCGACCCATGCCTGCGGCCCCAGTCGAGTCATTGGCTGAGACCACCGCTAGGGTGTCACCACCCAAACCCGTCAGCGATGTCTCTCGCTGGCAACGGGTGGAAGTATTGCCGGGGTTGGAGGTGCAGGTGCGGGAAGATTTCACCCCGCCCAGTACCCCCCAAGAGCATGAGAATCTGCTGCAACTGATCGCTCAAAAGCTCACCCCCCTACTCTCTCAGAGGTCTGACCCATGAACTCACCCACCCTATCCCTGATGCCGATGCATGGGGCGATCGCTGCAGATCGCGCGGTTACCCTCGATATCCTGATCAAAATCGAGCCCCCTGACATCGAGCGTAGCCTCGATCGCCCCCCCCTCAACCTGGGCTTGGTGCTAGACCGCTCCGGCTCGATGCGCGGGGCCAAAATTGACTATGCCCGTCAGGCCACAGCCTATGCGGTTGAGCAGCTATTGCCGAGCGATCGCCTCAGCCTCACCCTCTTCGACACCCACGTCAAAACCGAGATTCCCAGCACCCTCGCCACCGACAAGCAAGCACTGCTAGAGACCATTCGCCGCATTCGCACCGGTAGCTCCACCGCCCTCCACGCCGGTTGGGTGAATGGCGGGGTGCAAGTGAGCGAATACCTCAACCCCGAGCAGCTCAATCGGGTGGTTTTGCTCTCCGATGGGCTGGCGAATGTGGGGGAAACCAACCCCGACGCCATCGCCAATGATGTCCATGGGCTCATGGAGCGGGGTGTCACCACCACCACCCTCGGGGTAGGGGCCGACTATGACGAAGACCTACTCGAAGCCATGGCCCGCAGCGGCGACGGCAACTTCTTTCACATCGATTCCCCTGAGCAACTCCCTGGTATTTTTGAGACAGAGTTGCAGGGGTTAGCGGGCACCGTCGGCCATTCCGTCACCGCTGCGCTCAACCCATTGAGCGGTGTCACCATCAGCGATGTGTTGAACGATCTGGCAAAAACAGACGATGGGGCGTTAAAGCTTCCCAATCTGATCGTCGGCAGCCCCCTGAATCTAGTATTGCGGCTCCGCATCCCGGCCCTTGCGGTGAGCAGCCCGGTTTTGCAGGTGAAGCTAAGCTGGCAAGCCCCCAATCAAGCTGAGGTGTCTCACTTAGAACACACCCTGGAATTGGCTGTAGTCAGCCCCGCTCAAATGAGCGACTTCCCCGCCAACCCGGAGGTGCAGGAGCAGGTTGCGCTCCTGATGGCGGCGCGAGCAAGGCAGGAGGCGGTGAAGTTTGCAGATCGCGGTGATGTAGCTAGTGCAACCATGGCGCTCCGAAATGTTGTTGATGCATTTAGCGCCATGCCCGCTTCTCCCCAATCGGCGGCTGAATGTGCGGCTTTAGAGGATCTGGCGACTGATTTTGAAAGTGGGAAAAAGTCGATGGCCCGCAAGCGGGCGCGGTCCCAGGCTTACAATCTCAACCGCAGTCGTGCGGCCAATTACGGCAAGTCGGAACCTCCCCAGAAGTCGCGTTAATCCCAACTCGATTGATGCATGAAGCCACGTTCTGCTAGCAATGATAAAGCTATCTGCTATACCGTCTACTTGCTCAAATGCGACGTCGAATTTGCCGAAATGTACGACGAAGTCGTCTTCTTTGAAGATATGCAGGGATTGGGATGGTATCAGCACTTGGTGGACCCCTACCGGGTTCTGATCTGCATCCGCAATCCACTGCCCCCAGGGGCGATCTCCCAGGTCTTGGCCCTGCTCAAACAGCAGCAGGTTAATGGGACCGTAGAAGCAATCGGCACGGGGGGCCTTTTTCCCACCGAGAATGGTTCCAACTGGAAACTGCAAGCTGGAAATTGGCGGTGCGAATCCGTCCAAGCCCCAAATGGTGGATATAACATGATTTGCAAAACGATCTCCGTTTCTACATAGCCCTATCTAAACGGCGGTTTTAAAGGGCAAACATCAGCATTCTTTAAGATCTTATTAACCTCTAGCTATGGATGCATTAAGGGGTAGAAAAAACCATTGAGATCGCGCTGAAATACTGCCTTTTGGGGGAGTAACTCTCTATATTTTTAGAGAGTTGATCATTCGCATCCCCCGGAGTATCCCCGTGCCCCCAGAGGTAGACGACAATGTGAACGGGCAAAACACCATTGCCTATCACGCCCTCCCCCCCGACCAGCAAAAGCAGCGGTTAGCCGAACTGGCGACCCTGTTTTTCCGCCTAGGGCTGGTGGCCTTTGGTGGGCCTGCTGCCCATGTCGCCATGATGGACGACGAAGTGGTGAAGCGTCGCCAGTGGATGAGTCGTGAGAGTTTGCTGGATTTGATTGGGGTGACCAACCTGCTGCCCGGTCCCAACTCCACCGAACTGGCCATTCACATTGGCTACGAGCGGGGCGGCTGGAAGGGGTTGTTTGTGGCAGGGAGCTGCTTCATTTTGCCCGCCATGACCTTGGTGTGGATACTGGCGGCACTGTATGCCCGCTACCAAACCGTGCCCCAAGTCGGGTGGCTGCTATACGGCATTAAACCCGTAATTATTGCGGTGGTGCTGCAAGCCCTCTGGAAGCTGGGCAAAAAAGCCGCCAAAGATATCCCCACCCGGATCGCTGGGGCAGTGGCGATCGCCGCCTACCTGGCCGGGTTGAACGAAATCGCCCTGCTGGTGGTGATCGGCGTCGCGGTGATGCTGGTGAAAAACTGGGGTCGCCGTGACGCCCCCTCAGGCATGTGGCTCTTGCCCATTTCCGGCACCCTGGCTCAAACCGGTGGAGTGGTCGCAACCACCGCCTCCATGGGCTGGATTGGGGTGTTTTTGTTCTTTCTGAAAATTGGCAGCGTGCTCTACGGCAGCGGCTATGTGCTGCTGGCCTTTCTACAGCGGGACTTGGTCGAGCGCGGCCAGTGGCTGACTTCTCAGCAGTTGTTAGATGCCGTCGCCATCGGCCAAATCACCCCCGGCCCAGTGTTCACCACCGCCACCTTTGTGGGGTATCTGCTGGCGGGTAATGCGGGGGCGATCGCCGGTACCGTCGGCATTTTTCTGCCCGCCTTTTTGCTCGTGGGTTTGGTGAATCCTTGGGTGCCAAAGCTGCGCAAATCCCCCTGGGCCAGTGGCTTTTTGGATGGGGTCAACGCCGCTTCCCTGGGGTTGATGGCCGGGGTCACCTACACCCTCGGGCAGGCCGCTGTGGTGGATGGGTTGACCTTGGGGGTGGCGGTGCTGAGCGCGATCGCGGTCTTTCGATTCAAGCTCAATTCGGCTTGGCTCGTCTTGGCCGGTGGGGGCATCGGCCTGATTTTGCACCTGACTGGGGTCATCAACTAAGCGATCAAAGCGATCAAGGGGTTTCAGCCCTTTGCCGAAACTCAGCAGCCTGAGAAATGATGGCCATAGAGCCTGACACTTGTGCCGACGATCATCGTCAGTGCAAAGAGGGATATTCTTCCTTAATGTCGGGTATCGCTAGCCTCATTTTGAGCTGGGTAATAGCTGTCATGGTGCACCTTTCGACTCGTAAACCTCAGGGCAGACGACGCCTTAAACCACCGGTCAAAAAAGATGTTTTTATCTCCTACTCCCGCAAAGATAAGACTTTTGTCGAAAAGCTAGAGGCCACCTTTCACAAAGTCAACCGTCACCCCTGGATTGATTGGGAGGACATTCACAAAGGGGAAGACTGGTGGCAATCGATTTTGCGGGGCATCGCCGCCGCCGACACCTTTATCTTTGTGATTAGCCCAGACTCGGTCGCCTCTGAGGTCTGCCGCAAAGAAATCGACTACGCCGCCCAGTGCCATAAACGATGCCTGCCGCTGGTGTGGCGCGAGGGCTTTGACATGCAGGATGTGCATCCCTGGATTGCCCAGCATAACTGGCTGTTCTTACGTGAAACCGATGACCTCGACGCGGCCCACCTCGACCTGTTTAAGGCCCTAGATACCGATCTAGAGCATGTTCGCGCCCATACCCGCTTACTGTTGCGATCGCTGGAATGGTTCCACCAAGGGCGCGATCGTAGCTATTTACTCAGGGGCACCGACCTCCAAACCGCCCGAAAATACCTGAGCCAAGCACATAACCTCAAACCTCGCCCCACCGAGGGGCAGATCGCCTATGTCAACGCCAGCCTGAAGGCAGAAGCCCACGTGCGCAATGCCCGACAGCGGGCGAAGTGGGTCATCGTGCTAACCACCGTACTGGCCAACCTCGCCTTGGTCACCGGCGGCCTCTTTTGGATCCATGGCCGCATGACCCGCATTGCCCAGGCAAAGGTGGCCCAAGCCATGGAGGAAACCCTGGATGGGGCACTAAGGGGCATTAATGGGGACGAGTTTGCCGAGTTGATCACAACGGATTTAGCCCCTGGACAACAAGAACCGCTCGACAATGCCCTTTATCAACGCCATCAGACTTGGCTAAAAACCATTCACCAAGTGACGCCATCGGCCCTTCCCACCACCTATGCAAGGGGAGACACCCCCCGTGAGGTGGTCATTATTGGCGACATTTATCGGGCGATCAATCCCGCCTATGCCTACCCATTTCGGCAGCCCTATCCCCTAAACCAAGCAGCGGCGTTAAAACTACTCGATGGCTTTGATAGCGTGGGTCTAAATTTAGAAATTTATACAGACCCGACGGGTAAACCCTGGGTGGCAATCTATGGGCCAATTCAGAATTCCGCTGGGGAATCGGTAGGGGCACTGATCTTGGAGTACGATGCCGCTTATTTGAGCGATTTAAAAGGGAGCGTCACCCAAGAAATGGCCCTTATCTTTGGCTGGGCAGCAATCTGGTTAGTCATCTCAAGTAGGCTGATCCTCCGGGCCATCCAACCGTCCCGAGAACGATTAGAGATCCAAAAACGCGTTTGCAAACAGGCGTAGATCAGCCCTGCTTCGGGGTGATAATTTTGGCATCGAACCGATGAGGGTGCGTCAGGCCTTTGCTATGGTTTTGCCAGCCCCCTGTGCCGCAGACTGACATGCCCCAGACCTCTGCTAACCCTGCTGCGAGCAGCCAGCCCCCGACTGCCAGCAGCAAAAATGATATTTTTGTTTCCTATTCCCGCAAAGACAAGGCGTTTGTAGAAAAGCTCGATGCCGCCTTACGCCAAGCTGGGCGTGACCCTTGGATTGACTGGGAGGATATTCGCAAGGGAGAGGACTGGTGGCAGTCTATCCAGCGGGGCATTGAGGCAGCCGATACCTTCGTTTTTGTGGTTAGCCCAGACTCAGTGGCGTCTAAGGTGTGTCGCGATGAGGTGGACTATGCCACCCAGCTCAACAAACGTTTTTTGCCGATGCTGCATCGAGAAGGCTTCGAGATGGCGAATGTACATCCCTCGATCGCCCGCCACAACTGGCTCTTTTTTCGCGAAGCTGATGACCTGAACCAAGGCTATCAAGAGTTATTCAAGGCTCTAGATACGGATTTGGACTATGTCCGTGCCCACACGCGCTTGTTGGTGCGATCTCTGGAATGGCAAAACCAAGCCCAAGATCCCAGCTACCTACTCAGGGGCAAAGATTTAGACGATGCCCAAGCCTGGATCACCCAAGGACTCAATAAAGCGCCCCACCCCACCAATAGTCAGGCCGCTTACATTAGCGCCAGTGAAGCGGCTAAGATTGCAGCCCTAAAAGCCCGTCAAAAAGCCAAATGGATCGTAGTGCTGACAGCGGTGATCGCGAATTGTGCCTTTGTCACCGTAGGACTCTGGTTGATTGCAGATCACATGATTGCCCTGGCCGAGACGCAGCTCCTTCGAGACACCCAAGATACGCTAAGAGGTGCCATTTATGGCATCGACGGGGATGAATTTGAGGCCCTTGCTCAGCTCGACGTGCCCCCTGGGCAAGATGAACCCCAGGATAATCCCCTATACGAGCGCCATCAGCAATGGCTGGAAACGATTAATCAGATTGAGCCCTTGGCCCGCCCTGTTACTTATGCGCAAGGGTCTAGTTCCGGTGAAGGGGTTGAGGCAATTGGAGACATTTTCCGAGCTAGCAATCCAGAAGAGGCTTCTTGGTTCCGCCAGTTCATTCCCTTTCAAGATACTCTCCACGACCAAGCCTTGGAAGCGGGATTTGAACAAAGCAGTATCAGTTTAGGATCTACTGATTTGATAGATCTTGATGAACATCTATATGAATATGAAGATGGCCACATCGCTTTATTTGTCTATGCGCCCATTCAAAATTCAACTGGACAATCGGTTGGGGTCCTAGAGCTAGAATATGAACCCCAAAAACTCACAGATATCGAGGAGACTATCTCTGGTGCCATGCAAAAAGCGGGTCTGATTGCCTTGATCTGGTTCCTAATTTCGAGTGTATTAATTCTGAAAGTCACTCAACCCACAGGCGATGCGTGATGGGCGATCGCCCATTCCAACCCAAAACAACCGCTAATTAACAAGATGGTGATCCATCGCAAACCGCACCAGTTCAGCCCGATTGCTGGTATTCGATTTTCGCAGCAGGCTGCTGACATACTTCTCGACGGTGCGGGGACTGAGGTAGAGGCGCTCGGCAATTTGACCGTTCGAGAGACCGCCAGACAGCAGGTCCAAGACATCCTTTTCCCGTGCGGTCAGACTGAGATCTTCCTCCAGTGGCATCACCTCTTGGGGGGGGGACGGAGCCTCGCCGTTACGGACCGAGGTGCTGTATTGCACGAGCGCCGATTGAACCAGCTGCGATCGCTCCAGCAAATTACGCACCACCGCCCCCAATTCATCCAGCTCAAAAGGCTTTTCGAGATAGACATCACAGCCCGTTTGATACCCTTTTACCCGGTCTTGGGTCTCGGCTAGGGCGGTCAAAAGCACCACGGGGATCAACCGCCAAGCGGGTTGCTGACGCAGCGACTTCAAAAAGGCATACCCATCGACACGGGGCATGCTGATGTCGGTAATGATCAACTGAGGCTGGAACGTTTCCACCTGCTGTAGGGCAAGCCAACCATCCGCCGCCGTCATGACCGAATATCCCTCCAACTCTAAATAATCCTGGAGTGACAGTCGGGTACCTTCGTCATCTTCCACAACGAGGATGCTAAGCGGCATAGCGTATCTGGGTAGTAGGCAGGATAAACAAGCGGCAGCCTTCTTTCAGGCTAAGGGGTGTTTTGCTAAAGCGGCAGGGGAATCGTCTCAAGTTTGACAACTTTTCTTAAGGGAATCTTAAGCGATATAAAGATACCCCAGCCCATGGAGGAGCAGCCCTGGCAAAGGCATGGGGTCTGAGGCCAAGCCTTTGCCCTAGCAGAGCGCGACTAACGCCGGTCCGCTAGGGCCACATATCCGCCAGATGGGTTTTCCTCACTGGGGCTTACAAAGCCACGACTTTGAGTTGGGCGACATCGCCGGGATTGCCTTGAAAACTCACCGCCCGTTGATTGGTGTGGAGGTGACGCAAGATCTTGTAAATCGTCTCGATCTGCTCCGTTGCGCCCACCCGAGTGGCGATATCCATGAGAGAGAGGGGTTGCCCGGCCTGCCGTAGGGTAGCGAGCACGTCGGTTTGCAGCGTCAAGACGCTGGCCGCAGCCTTTTTGCCCGCCTCTACCCCTGGCTGATGGTATGCATTGATGTTGACCAAAGAGGCGTAGAACCCCACCGCCCGCTCATACAGCGCAATTAACGCCCCCACCATATGGGCGTTGACCTCGGGGATGGTCACCGTGATCGAGTCCCGTTGCTTCTCAAACAGGGCGCGACGGGTGCCCTGCAGCAGACCCGACAGGTAATCACCACTGGTGATGCCGGGTTCCACTTCTACCGATGACCCTTGGCGATCGCGCAACACCTCAATAAAGGTGACAAAAAAGCTAGGCACCCCTTCCCGCAATTGCTGCACGTAGGCATGTTGGTCGGTGGAGCCTTTGTTGCCATAAACGGCAATCCCCTGGTAGACCACATTGCCATCTAGGTCCTTTTCCTTGCCCAGCGATTCCATCACCAGTTGCTGCAAATAGCGGCTAAACAACAGCAGACTGTCCTTATAGGGCAAAATCACCATGTCTTTTTCCCCTTGGCCATTGCCGCCGTAGTACCAGGCCATGGCCAGGAGAGCAGCGGGGTTACGGCGCAAGTCCGGCACGCGGGTGGCACTGTCCATTTCCTTGGCTCCCCCCAGAATGGAGCGAATGTCGATGCCCTGGAGGGCTGCAGGGAGCAAACCCACCGCCGAGAGTTCGGAGGTGCGCCCCCCCACCCAGTCGTGCATGGGGAAGGTGGCCAACCAGCCCTCGGATTGGGCGATGGCATCGAGCTTGCTGCCGATGCCGGTAACCGCCACCGCTTGCTGGGCAAAATTCAACCCCATCTGCTCGATGCGATGGCGCACCTCTACCATGCCGTTGCGGGTCTCGGGGGTGCCGCCCGACTTAGAGGTGACGATCACCAGGGTGGTGGCCAGACGGTCTTGCAGGCGGGCTAGGGTGCGATCGATGCCCTCAGGGTCGGTGTTATCGATGAAGTGAATCGCTAAGGGGGGGAAGTCAGGGCCGATCGCCTGGGCCACAAACTGGGGACCCAAGGCCGACCCGCCAATGCCAATGGACAAAATATCGGTAAAGCGCTCTTGCCCTGGGGGATAAATGCCGCCCATGCGCACCTGGCTGGCAAAGGCCTCGATCTGGGCGAGGGTTTGTTCGACATCAGCCCTCAGATCTGGATTGGGGGCTAAATCTGAATCTCGGAGCCAGTAGTGGCCCACCATGCGCCCCTCATCGGGGTTGGCGATCGCCCCTGCCTCCAATGCCTCCATATCTTTAAAGGCTCTGTCAAAGCGGGGTTCCATGGCTTCGACGAAGGTCTGATCAAACCCCATCCGACTGATATCGAGATAGAAGCCTAATCCCGGATGGTAGTAAAGCCAATCCTGATAGCGCTGCCACAGTGATGCCGCATCCATTAGATCTAGTCCTCGCGAAGCCTGTGTCGATGTCTTCTGTTCCGAATGCAGTGTAAGGGACGATGCCCCCTGCCGAAGCAGATCCACAAGGGGATTTTAGGTTTTCTGGCTGGCCCTAGGCTAGAAATCCATGCCTGTGTGCCTTGCCCCATCGCGTCCGGCCTTACCCCGGTGTTGGTCGCGCCAAATGCTGCGTGACGGTTTAGCTCCCTATGCCCGAATACCTTGGTCTGATAGACTTTTAGGTTGAGAGTGATCAG
>CAYGVA010000022.1:0-35604 GCA_964353225.1 uncultured Leptolyngbya sp. | reverse complement strand
ATCTAGTGACGCGCCTCCGGCAACTCTCCGTCGACCTAAAAACTGGCGATATTGACCCTGTGTTCAAAGCGGTGGGACCCATTAACCAGTACGACCCCCAGCAAGACTACCTGGTGCAAACCGAACTGCTCATGCACCAAAGAATCAGCCAGGACCCGGACAATTTAGAGTGGCTGTATTCCTTGCTATTAGCCCAGATTCTTCAGCAAAAAGGACCCGATGCCATCGACACCCTGAAGCAAATTACCAGAGTTGCCCCAGAGGATGCCTACGGCTGGGCCTATTTAACCTTCGTTTATGTCTATCAGTGGCAACCCTATTCTGCTCAAAAGGCTTTAGAGCAGGTTGTGCGGTTGGATCCTGAGTTACCCGAGTTGGAATATTTAGAAGCGGGGGTCGCGTTTCAACAACTCAACTGGGTAAAACTGTTTAGGTATATCAAGGGTTAGCGGCTCTATCACGGTTTCCTGTGATTTGGGTCATAGGGAGCCCGGAGCAAAATCATCTGGGGAATTCCTCGCTGTCACCGGAAAATTGTTGGCCAGGGTTGATATTAAATAACGTCACCACTTTTGCCATCTATCATGACCTTCGCACCCTTGGCTCAGGAAATCGCTCCTCAACTTTCCTGGACAGTGTTATTTAGTTTCGTGAAGCGTCCCTTGGTGTTACTGGCATTGAGTCTGGGGCTACTGACGAGTGCGCTACCCATCGCTGCTGAAACCGCAGTGGCATCGACGCCTCCAGCCCTTGAAACCGCCACTTTGGCGGATGGGGTTTACCTCTATGGTGAATCGCCCCAGCCCCAAGCAGTGGGCGCGACCTACCTGGTCATGGACGTTCAGGCAGGGCAAGCGGTCGGTGCGTTCTACATGCCGTCCTCATCCTTTGACTGTTTCCATGGGCAAGTGACCCCCAATAGCCTAGAAATCACCATCGTTAATAGCTACGACCAAACCGCTTATCCCTACCCAGTCGCTTTGGCCAGCAGCGGAGCGATCGCCTCTGCCACCGGAGCCGTTCCGACCGTGGTGCCCGAAGGTTTTCACGCCATCGAGACCCTGGGCGAAACCGACCAGCAGATTTTGGCCACCTGTCAGGCTAACTTTCCTTTTTAAGAGTACCTCTGCGTTTCATCCAGGTACTATCCAAATCCCTTAGCCTGGGTTGTCTGCTTCCAGAAAACAATGTCACCCTCGGTTCCTGCCACGGCAAATCCCGGTTCTACGGGATGCCAAACGATGGCAGCACAACCGCCATTCGGGAACTTGAGGGTTTGAGCTAGGGTTTTGCCCTGGTCCCACAGGGCAATGCTGCCCGCTTGACCAGCGGAGGCCAGTAGCAGCGTATGGGGTTGAAAGGCAATGCCGTTGACCCGCCCTCGATGGTGTTGTAAGACCCGCGATCGCCAGCCTTGCCCTGAGCCACGATCCCGCTCCCACACCGTCACCCCCTCCACACAGGCGGCGGCGACCAACGGCGCGCCAGACTGGGTCACAGGGGTAGACCACGCCAATTGACGCACCTTGCCCGGAAAGCCCTGCATCAACCAAGGGGGAGGACTGCCCCACTCGGTGACGGTGAGGGTGCGGTCTAAATTACCCGAGCTGAGATAGCGGCCTTCTGGGGACCAAGCGCTGTATAGACTCGCCCCCGGCACTGCAATCAGCGTTGGTTCGGCGCTCCAATCATTGGTCGCCCAGACTTTGACGCCCCCATGGCCACTCACCGCCAACCGATCACCAGCGGGATGCCAGGCCAAATGGAGGGCTGAGGACTTCTCAAAATTCAGGGTTGCTAAGGGCGTTTTTTGATCCACGTCCCAAATTTTCACCTGGGAGCCAATGCCATAGGCAAGATAATTCTGACTGGGATGCCAAGCCAGTTGGTCAATCCACGTACCAGTGTGGGATTGGGTAAAGGCGATGGCGGGACGAGACGCCCCCATATCCCAGACGGTTAAATTCCCCTCCTGCCCCGCCGCCGCCAACCACTGACCACTGTTCGAAAAGCCCAGTGCACTAATGGCTTGGCCATCTGCCGGACGTAACGGTAGGACCGTGTCAGTTAAGCCATGGAGAGCGACATCCCCGGCAGCAGACGCTGCCGCTAGCCACGTCCCGTCGGGAGACCAGGCTAAAGCCGTCCCATAGTCAGCGAGGGCATGTCGCCACTGCTTGGTGAATTTTAAGGATGCAGTCTTCACGCCAAACAGGTCCGAAAGCCTTGGCGCAGGGCGGCCTCGTCCAGATTGCGGCCAATGAAGACCATCTCACTGCGGCGAGATTCATCGGGCTTCCAGGGGCGATCGCTGCGGCCATCAAAAATCATGTGTACCCCCTGGAACACATAGCGATTGGCTTCTCCCGCCAGGTTAAGGATACCCTTCATGCGGAAAATATCGGGGCCTTTCGTTTGCAGCAGGTCCGTCACCCAAGTGCTGAGTTTGTCTTCATCCAGGGGCTGATCTTCCACAATCGCAAAGGAATACACCGATTCATCGTGCTCGTGGGCATCTTCATTGAGGAATTCTGGATCAACTTGGAGGGCGCGATCGAGGTCAAAGGCTTTAACCCCCAAAATCGACTCAATGGCCAGATCCGAATTTTGGGTGCGGTAGATTTTTACCATCGCATTCATGTCCAGAATGCGACGCTCTAGTTCCACCAATTCAGTTTCTGTTACCAAGTCGATTTTATTCAGCAAAATCACATCGGCAAAGGCGATTTGCTCCTGGGCTTCATCACTGTCCCAATGCTGGGAAATGTGCTTGGCATCCACCACGGTAACCACCGCATCCAGTGCCAGTTGAGCCTGAATATCCTCGTCCACAAAAAAGGTTTGAATCACCGGAGCCGGATCTGCCAAACCCGTAGTCTCAATAACAAGGTGGTCAAATTTGTCGCGACGCTGCATCAGATTGTTGATGATCCGAATCAAATCCCCCCGCACCGTGCAACAGATACAACCATTGTTCATTTCAAAAATTTCTTCGTCGGCATCAATCACCAGTTGATTGTCGATACCCACTTCGCCGAACTCATTCACAATGACGGCAACTTTTTTGCCATGCTCATAGGTCAAAATTCGATTCAGCAACGTGGTTTTACCGGCTCCCAGATAACCGGTCAAAACGGTGACTGGCACGCCTGCTGTTGCTGTCGTTGCCATGGTGTGGTTTACCTTGAAGAAACTACAGGACTCCTCAGAGTCCCGGCATTATCCTTGACGGCCTTTCTCCTGAAAAGTTTGTGGTGAACATTTCACCCCCGCACCATCGATCAATGGGGGGAGCGACCAGCCAGGGCTTCGGCAACAGTGTCGTAGTTCAGATCAACTGCGGCAGCATGAATTTTGAAGGTTTGGGGCGGCTGCCCCATCACCGCAATCACCGTTTCAATGGGGGGGCAGCCCTGCTCATGGCATTGGAGCTGACTAATGGAGATGGGGATGTCTGTCGATAGGGCCAAGATATCGTAGGTCCAGGCTTTAATCTGCTGGAGCTGCTGAGGGTTGGTGGTGACACGCTGTTTTTTAAACAGGCTCATAGCGTATGGGGTGAATGGAGGCGTGGCTAGCGTATAGATTACCCGAAGCCAACTTACAATACGTTAGATCTGTGAACTGAGGCTGCTTCCCCTGTGACAACTCCCCTGGAGAAACTGCAAACCTTGCTGCGAGAACTGTTTCAGCTTGATCAGGCTGATCTCGATTTTGGTATCTACCGCATCATGAACCACAATCGCGACGAGATTGTGCGGTTTTTGCAGGAAGACTTGCTGCCCCAAGTGCAGGCTGGGTTTAGTGAATATGAGCGGGTTGATAAGGAACGGTTGCAAGAACAACTTGAAGAAACTATCCAGCAGGCTCAAAACTTACTCGAACTCTCAAGAGAAGAGGCCGAAAATTCCCCCAGGGTATTACGGCTCAAAGAGCAGTTGCAATCTCAGGCTGACCTCATCCAGCTAGAGCAGGAAGTTTACGACCATCTGTATCGGTTCTTTCGCCGCTATTACCACGAGGGCGATTTTCTCTCCCTTCGCCGCTACACCGATGGGGCTTATGCCATTCCTTACAACGGCGAAGAGGTGAAGCTGCATTGGGCGAATGCCGATCAGTACTACATCAAGACAGCGGAGCATTTTCAAAACTATGCCTTTAAGCTGCCGCCAGAGCGACGGGTGCGGTTTGAAATCGTTTCGGCAAGTACGGAGCAGAACAACAATAAGCCTGTGAATGGCCGGGAGCGCCGCTTCATTTTGTGTGAGGCGGACTCGGCAGTCGTGGAAGGGGACGACCTGGTGCTGCGGTTTGAGTACCGTGCTGATGAGCAAAAGCGGAAGCAAGACGCGCTTAATCAGGTGGCTTATGACGCGGTGATGGCGTTGCCTGACCTGCCAGACTGGCAAAAAGAGTTTGCGATTAAAGCCCCGACGGAGAAACACTCTGACCGCACCTTACTGCAAAAGTATTTGGCGGATTTTACCGCTCGCAATACCTTCGACTATTTCATTCACAAAAATCTTGGGAAGTTTCTGCGGCGGGAGTTGGATTTTTACATCAAGTCGGAAGTTATTAATTTAGCCGACATTCAGCATGAAAGCCCGATTCGGGTGAAGCATCTGGTGAGCAAGGTGCGGGTGCTGAATGACATTGGCGACAAGATCATTCAATTTCTGGAGCAGATTGAGGAGTTTCAGAAAAAGCTGTGGCTGAAGAAGAAGTTTGTGCTGGAAACGCACTACTGCATCACGCTGGATCGAGTGCCGGAAGATCTCTATCCTGACATTATTGCGAATCAGGTCCAGATTGAAGAGTGGAAACGGCTCTTTGTGATCGATGAAATTGAAGAAAAAGTCGGTGATTTATTTGGCGGTGGCACTCCCGGTTATTCAGAGCCGTTAACAATCGAGTTTTTGAAGGCGAACGATAAGCTTTTGGTGGATACGCAGTTCTTTGATAACACGTTCAAGACTCAACTCTTAGGCTCGATTGAAAACTTTGATGAGCAGTGCGACGGGCTACTGATTCATTCTGAAAATTTTCAAGCCCTGAATCTATTACAAGAACGTTATCAGGAAGCAGTTAAGTGCATTTATATTGACCCACCCTATAACACTAGCAGCAGTTCAATTCCTTACAAAAATAACTATCAGCATTCATCGTGGGGAACGATGATGCTCAATCGGCTGGGTTTGCTTCAGCCAGTGCTAACGGAAGACGGAGCAATTTTTGTCAGTATTGATAAGACTGAGCGATTGTTACTTGAACACATGATGGATCTGGTTTTTGGTGAAGAAAACCGGATTGAAGAGCTGGTTTGGGTGATGAATACGACCAATAGCCAGGTGCCAAACTATTCGACAAATCATGAGTATGTAGAAGTTTATGCCAAAAATCGAACTTTGGCTGAACGGGATTCAATGATGTTTCGTGAGCCAAAGCCTGGCTATGAAGAAGTAATGGCTTTAGTGGCTGAGTTGAATCCTCAATATCCACCGATATCACGAATTGAATCTGAGATACGTTCTCTTTATAAACAGCATAAAGCTGACTACAGAGAGTCTATCGAAGAACAAGGGTTAGATTGGAGTGAGGAAAAAGGGAATGATCCTTGGAAAGGCATACTTAGCTATAAATGGGCAGAATATCGAGATGCTCAAGGAAATTTAGTTCCAGAATCAGAAGCAGCGGATAAAGAAGCACGCATTTGGATTTGGAGAGAGGATAATACTGCTATGCCATCCTCAAAACAATCTCCTACTACTCAAGATTCAGAGCATCCAAACTATCGTTTTTATAAACCACCTCATCCTGTAACTCAAAAGCTCTGTCCTCACCCTAAAAGTGGATGGAAATTTGCTTATGAAGAGGATGAAGATTCTCCAGGAAAACGAAGTTTTGTTTCCCTGGAAAAGGACAAACGAATTGTATGGGGAACAGATGAGAGAAAAGTTCCTCAAGTCAAAAGAATGCTTCATGAAGTAGAAACTAATATTGGTAAAAGCGTATTCCAAGACTATTCTGATGGCGAAAAGCAAACTTCAGCAATGTTTGGTCAGTCAGGGATTTTTCTGGCACCTAAGCACGCTGACTTTGTTTCCCGGTTCATTCTTCATGCTGCAAAAGCAGACAGTACAATCATTGACTGCTTTGGAGGTTCTGGCAGTACAGCCCATGCCGTAATCAAGCTAAATCGAGAAGATCGGGGCACTCGTAAATACATCCTGGTTGAAGTTGGTCAGTATTTTGATACCGTCCTCAAACCCCGTGTGATGAAAGCTGCTTACTCCCGCGATTGGAAGAATGGTAAGCCTGTTTCACGGGGAGGGGTGAGCCACTGCATTAAGTATCTACGACTTGAATCCTACGAAGATGCACTGAACAACATCAAAGACTCTAAACGCACTGAGCAACAGGAATTCGCCCTTGAGAAAGATCCTCGCTTTCGGGAAGAATACATGCTCACCTACAAGCTGGATGCCGAAGCCCGTGGTAGTGCCTCCCTGCTGAATCCCGAAGCTTTCATCCATCCCTTTAACTATCAGCTCAAAACCACCCAAAACAACGATACCCGCTACGTCACCGTAGACCTGATCGAAACCTTTAACTACCTGCTGGGCCTCACCGTGCAGCAGCTCAATCTAGTCGAGGCGATCAAAACCGTGCGGGGGGTAAATCGTTGGGACGATAGAATCCTCGTCATCTGGCGCGACCTAGATGAAGTCGATAACGATGCCCTAGATGACTGGTTCAAAGCTCAAAGCTACGACCAGGAAGATCCCGGCTTTGACTTGGTTTACGTCAACGGCGACAACAACTTAGAAAACCTGCGTCCCGATACCGAAACCTGGCGCGTCCTGCTGACCGATGCCGAATTCCATCGGCTCATGTTCGACATGTCGGAGGTGCAACCCTAATGGCGGCTACCCGTTCTAAACAGCGCAAAGCCCAACCCATTGATTTTGAGCAACGCCTCGTGCTCAATCAATACCTGCTGTCATTGCTGGGCAAGTCTAACTTTGAAGAACTGGCGGACATCCTCAAGCCCGCCCAAGAAGGGCTAGATGAAGACAACACTACCCGTTTTTACTATTCGCTGATTGGGGGACTCTCGCCCGATACGCCCCTAAACCGAGACCTGCTACTCAGCTATGACCAAAACATCGTCAGCCACACCTTCCATATCCAGGGTCGTCGTCCCCAGCCGATCTATTGGAAATACTTTCAGTGGCTATCTCTGCTGTTTACGGAAATGTATTGCGATCGCTACTTCAGCAACGGTTCGCAGCTACTCGCTGACCTCAACGAAGCGGTCTACCAGTTCAACGACACTCACCGCAAAGTTGACCACGTTGATCAATACACGCTAGAAGACCTGAACAAACTCGCCTTCTGGAACGCTACCGGGTCAGGCAAAACCCTGCTGATGCATGTCAACATCTTGCAGTATCAGCACTACCTCAAACAGCATTGCCGTAACGCCACCCTTAACCGCATCATTCTGCTGACCCCCAACGAAGGACTCTCTCAACAGCACCTCAACGAGTTTGCGCTATCCGGCATTCCGGCTGAGAGTTTTTCTAAATCAGGGCGAAGCCTGTTCACAGGTAAAGGCGTCGAAGTTATCGAAATCTATAAGCTCAAAGAAGCAGCCGGACCCGGTACCGTCGCCGTGGAAGCGTTTGAAAGCAACAACCTGGTACTGGTAGACGAAGGCCATCGGGGAGCCAGTGGCGAAGAATGGAAAAAACGCCGTGATCAGCTTTCCGAAACCGGGTTTGCCTTTGAATACTCCGCGACCTTTGGGCAGGCGATGAAAGCCAGCAAAAATGATGACCTAGTGCAGGAATATGCCAAATGCATCTTGTTTGACTACTCCTACAAATATTTCTACGGCGACGGTTACGGCAAAGACTACCGCATTTTTAACCTGGCCGAAGACCGGGACGAAGAAAGCCGCAGGCTTTACCTGACGGCTTGCCTACTGGCTTTTTATCAACAGAAAAAACTGTATCAGGACCAGGCCCAAGCACTCCAGCCCTTTTTGCTCGAAGATCCCCTTTGGGTATTTGTGGGTAGCAGCGTCAATGCCGTTCGGACTCAACGGGGTCGAAAAGTTTCTGATGTCGTAGATATTCTGCTGTTTATTGCCGACTTCATCAGCCAACCCGAGCGCAGCAGCGACTCTCTCTCTCGACTCTTAAGCGGCAGCCCTGGTTTGTTGGACAGCCAACAGCGAGAGATCTTTGGCACCACCTTTACCTATGTGCATCAATGCTTGCGCCAACTGAAATGGACAACGCTAGACCTGTTTCATGACATTTTGTCGCAAGTTTTTAATGCTTCTGCTCAGGGGCAACTGCATGTAGAGCATCTGAAATCAACCGAAGGTGAACTCGCCCTCAGACTAGGAAATAATCCTCCTTTTGGCGTCATCAATGTTGGGGATGCCCCAAAACTGCGAAAGCTGTGTGAAACCTTTGAACAACTCATCGTGGTCGAATCTGATTTTGGCGATGCCCTCTTTAATCAAATCAACGAATCCCATTCCACCGTCAACATTCTCATCGGCTCCAAAAAATTCACCGAAGGGTGGAGTAGCTGGCGCGTCAGCACAATGGGACTGATGAATATCGGTCGTGGCGAAGGTTCAGAAATTATTCAACTGTTTGGTCGAGGAGTGCGGCTCAAAGGCTACAACTTTAGCCTCAAGCGCAGCCAACACCTGCGCGATGTCAAAGCTCCAGAGCGCATCAGCACCTTAGAAACGCTCAATATCTTTGGCGTTCGTGCTGACTATATGCAACAGTTCCGCGATTATTTAGAAAAAGAAGGCTTGCCTGATCAAGAAAATCGGATTGAGTTCATCTTGCCTGTGATTAAAAACTTGGGCACAGTACCCCTCAAAATGGTGCGAGTCAATCCAGATTTCAATTTCAAAACTCAAGCGCCTAAACTTCGGCTTGATCCAGATAACCCATTGTTTAGCGATCGCATCACCTTAGATTGGTATCCCAAAGTGCAAGCCCGTAAGAGTCAGGATTTGCGCGATAAAGAAGATATGGCTGCCCGCCATGAAGATACACTCAAAGATGAACATTTTGCTTTCATGGACATGGAAGCTATCTATCAGGATCTGCAACAGTTCAAAACAGAACGAGGCTGGCACAACTTCAGCATTAACCGCGACAGCCTGGAAGCGCTGCTGAAAAATCCTGATTGGTATCGTTTGTATATCCCCGCCGAAGAATTAGCCTTCACTAGCTTTGGAAAAGTTCGATCCTGGCAAGAGTTAGCAACGACTTTACTAAAGAAGTCTTGCGATAAAGCCTATAAAGCCTATAAGAGTCAATGCGAGAGTGAATATCTAGAAATTCAGGAGATCCAAGCAGATGACCCTAACTTGGTTGAGGAATATCGTTTCTTGATTGACCAGTCTCAAGAAGATATTATCGCAACGTTAGAGGGCATTAAAGCTGACATTGAAAATGGCACTCTGCATGATGTTCCCTTTGCAAATTTTCATTCCATTGACTTCAGTCGCCATCTTTATCGACCGCTAATTTATTTGGACAGTGATTACATAGAAGTTAGCCCTGTACAACTGAACCAAGGTGAAAAAGTGTTTGTTCTAGATCTGCGTACTTATTATGAGAAAGAACGGGCTTTCTTTCAAGACAAGGAACTGTATTTGCTCCGAAATCAAAGCCGAGGGCGTGGTATGGGTTTCTTTGATGCGGGCAATTTTTACCCTGACTTCATCCTGTGGCTGGTGGTTAAAAACCACCAATATATAACGTTTGTCGATCCTAAAGGCTTACGGAATTTGCAAGGAGAAAGTGATCCAAAAATTCAATTTTATCGTACTATCAAAAAAATTGAATCTGACCTTAATGACCCGCTAATGACACTTAATTCTTTTATCATCTCTAATACTTCCTATGGTGAGATTGAATGGTGGAAAAAAAGCAAAGAAGAGCTTGAAAAACACCACATTCTTTTTCAAGAAGATTCTATAACCTACATCAATAAATTAATATTGGCATTGGTTGGCACGAAAACTCTTATAAGTAAGGAAAAACCCTGAACTCATTCTATAGAATTAGATTTAAATACCCATGGGTAATCGGACCGTAAAGGTAGTGCCTCGATTAACCTCACTCTTTACCGTAATCGAGCCGTTTTGCAGATCCACAAACTGTTTAACGATGCTCAACCCCAGCCCCGTTCCTGGAATATTGCTGACGTTACAGCCCCGATAAAACGGCTCAAACAGGTGAGCGCGATCCTCCGGCAGGATGCCCATACCCTCATCCTGGACCTGAAAAATGAGTTGGTTTTGCCGCTTGCTGAGCCGGAGCTGAATGCCCTGATGGTCTGGGGTATAGCGAATCGCGTTGGATAGCAGATTACCTAAAATCGATCGCAGTAACCGCTCATCTAGGTTGGCCATAAGGTAACGGTGGCGACAAGCAAATTGAATGGGGGACTGAGGACGGTAGTATTCCTGCTCAGCGAGGAGGGTCTGACAGAAGGCGATCAGATCTAGGGGCTGGGCGCTGATTTCCAGCACCTTGGCCTCAATTTTGCCAATCACCAAAATGTCGTCGATCATCAGGGTCATGCGCTCAACATTGGCCTGAATGGTGCGTAGGTAGTTGGCTTTTTCCTCGGGCTGGAGCTGGGCGTCATAACGGTTGAGGGATGACACCGACAGGGCGATATTGTTCAGGGGGTTGCGGAATTCGTGGCAGACCATGGCGACGAAGCGCGATCGCATTTCGCTCAGCGCTTGCAGTTGGTGGTTTGCTTGGCGGAGTTTAGCGGTGCGCTCCTGCACCTTCAGTTCGAGTTCTTCGTTGGTGCGTTGTAGCACCGCTTCGGCCCAGCGTCGTTGGGTAATATCCCGAAACGTCACCACCGCCCCAATCAGTTTCCCCGCTTCATCGTGCATGGGGGTGCTGATATATTCCACCGGAAAGTGGGTCCCATCCTTGCGCCAAAACACCTCCGTCGTGACCCGATGAATGCTGCCATCTTGGAGGGCGGCATAGATGGGGCAAGCTTCGCGGGGGTAGAGGGTGCCATCGGTATGGGAATGGTGCAGCACCTTATGCATGGACCGACCAATCAATTCATCCATAGGCCAGTCGATCATGGCGGCGGCGGCGGGATTCACAAAGGTGACGTTGCCTTGTAGATCGAGCCCATATACGCCTTCCCCCACCGCGTTCAGAATGAGCTGGTGTTGGCGGCGAAGTTGCCCTAGGGATTGCCCCACGGTGGGTAATGGGGGGGGTGGCAGCCAGTCATCTTGGGCCATGGAAGCATTGCGTAATTATTGGGCAGGTATGGGCTCCATAACCCCTTCAGCGTAAAGGCTTGACACCATTGCGCGAAAGTGATGCCTTTACTAAACGGTATTGAATTACACCGCAAAATACCCCTTCAAAGAATAATTAATTAAGGCATGCAAAGGGTCAAAAAGCATTAATGCCCGTATCTTTATTTGATGTGAAAGCATGGTGGAAGCTAAGTTTTGTATCAGAGAATCTATTTTGAAACCCTCCTGGAATTTGGTTTTCTGGAGTCGTCATGAGAACAGTCCTCGTTATTGAAGATGAGTGTCAGACCCGCAACATTTTTCTGAAATGTTTGGCGTTTGAAGGGTTTCGTGCCTTTGGGGCGAGCGATGGAGCGACGGGCATGGAACTCGCCCAAAGCCAGCGGCCTGACTTGATTGTGTGCGACATTATGATGCCGGATATGGACGGCTATTCCGTTCTATCTGCCCTACGCCAGTGCCAGGATACCGCTTCAATTCCCCTGATCTTTTTGACGGCTAAAGTCACCATGACTGATCTGCGGAAAGCCATGGAAATGGGGGCAGATGACTATCTCACGAAACCCTGTACTGTCGAGCAATTTTTGGCGGCAATCAATTCTCGTCTCAAGCGCCATGAGCAGCTCTCGCATCTTTATCGGCAAAGTCTCTCGACTGCCCTAACAGTGAGGCAAGCAGATCATTCATCAGCGGCACCTCGAGTCTTAGGTGGAGGAGATTTCTTTCCTGATTGCCCGAAACTCTCAGCCGTTTTTCGATTTATTGAGGCCCACTATCGACAGTCTATCAACCTCAAAGCGGTGGCCCAGGCGGCGGGCTATTCACCAGCCTATCTCACCAATTTGGTACAGGAACAAACCGGGCGCACGGTCAAGCGTTGGATTATTGAACGGCGGATGACTGAGGCAAAAACGCTGTTGGCAAATACGACTCAATCAATCCGACAGATTGCGGAGTCCTGCGGTTATACCGATGCTGGATATTTCACACGGCAATTCCGTCAATTTAATGGCATTTCTCCTCAAGCCTGGCGGCAACAATCTGTAGCGGAATTAACAAACTAGAGACTTCTTTTGACCTTTTGAAGATCTATCCTAAAAGTTCTAAAGAAAGTCCTACTAAGTCCAAAAAAACATCCAATGCAATTTCGATTCAGTATTGGTAAATTACAAACTAATATATCTGTCAGCTCGTACAAGAGACGCTTGCAGTCACATTGAGTGGGACTAAGCCTATGGTTTTTACATCAACAGCTCCGGCCAATCAACGCTGGGACAACCTGAATTGCGATCGCGGAGAGCTCTCTGATTTGCAGCTGGCATGCATCATTTGCGGGGGTCAGCACCTCACCAGTGATCACTTGGAATTCATGCAGACCATGCCCAAGGATCCGGTTGACATGGTCGATGACCTCGTCAAGATGGGACTCTACAAAGACAACCAGTTGCGGGCCGCCGATGGCATCAACGCCTATGAGTTACGGAAGGCGTTGTTCTTGAAGACCGTGGGGCGCAGTGATCCGAAGCGGGAGAAACTAATCCTGGCCCTATGTCGTCAGGCCGGTGGCCTCGAAAATGCCTTTGCTGCGGCATTTGGCCCCCAGGCGGGCCTGTTCTTCGCCGATTCCATCCGCAGCGGTGGCGCGAGTCGTCGAGAATTTCTCAAGAATATGGCAGTGGGTGCTGCCCTAGTCACCATGGCGAGCTGTGGCGGTGGTGAGCCCCCCGTCGAAATCGATCCGGATGAGCCCATCTCCACCGACAACCTGGAGAAGACTGAGCTACAGGTTGGGTTTATTCCCATTACCTGCGCGACGCCGATTATTATGTCCGAGCCCCTGGGCTTCTATGAGAAATACGGCCTCAATGCCAAGGTCGTGAAGATGCCCAGTTGGGGCGCGGTAAGGGATTCGGCGATCGCCGGTGAGCTGGATGCCTATCACATGCTGGCCCCCATGCCCATTGCCATGACCCTGGGCCTCGGCTCGGCCTCCTTTGGCGTAAAGCTGGCCAGCATCGAAAACATCAACGGTCAGGCGATTACAGTAGCTGAGCGCTACAAGGGCCAAATCAATGGCCCCGCTGACTTCAAGGGCTTTACCATCGGTGTGCCTTTCCCCTACTCCATGCACAACCTGTTGTTGCGCTACTACTTAGCCACGGGCGGTCTTGATCCCGACGTAGATGTCAAAATCCGTCCCGTACCCCCCCCTGACAGCATTGCTCAAATGGTGGCTGGGGACATCGATGCCTACCTGATGCCGGATCCCTTTAACCAGCGGGCCGTGTACGAAGGGGCAGGCTTTATTCACATGTTGACCAAGGAGCTATGGCCCGGTCATCCCTGCTGTGCCTTTGCGGCCAGCGATCAGTGGATCAGCGATAACCCCAACACCTTCCGGGCGCTGAACAAGTCGATTATTGAAGCTGCCGGTTATGCCCGCGATCCGAAGAATCGACCCGAGATTGCCACCGCTATTTCTGAGCGGGCCTTCTTGAACCAGCCAGAGGAAGTCGTCAAGGCTGTCCTTACCGGTGACTTTGAGGATGGCCAAGGCAATACCCTGAGTGTCCCTGATCGCATCGACTTTGATCCCTATCCTTGGCAAGGGTTCGCTAATTGGATTTCCTCCCAGTTGGTGCGCTGGGATCTGCAAGGCGATGGCAAGGCGGCGCAGATTATTCCTGAAACGGGATATGACGCCGTTGGCCAAGACATTTTCTTGACGGACTTAGCCCGTGAGTTGGCTACCGAGGTGGGTCAAACCCCGCCCACGGAAATCTACCGTACGGAAGATCTGAAGTTCGATTCCTTTGATCCTGCCGATCCAGGGGCCTACATCGAAAAGCAGATTGATGAATATGGCGTGTAGTGACTCAGGCAGGAGGTCTCTGATATGGCGCTGAGTAAACCAACCGGCACCAAATTCTATGGGGGAGAGCGAGAGTCTCTATTCTTTAATGAGAATGTGAGGGCCTTCCTTCTCTTTATTGGCTCGCTGATCGCCTTTTTGTTGCTGTGGGAAATGGGGGCTCGCTTTGGCATTTTCGCCAAGGGTATGCCCCCCGCTTCCACAACCCTCAAGGAATTGTGGTGGTGGTCAACCCATCCGTTCTTTGATAACGGCCCTAATGATTTGGGCATTGGTTGGAACCTCTTGATCAGCCTGCGGCGGGTGGCGATCGGCTACACCTTAGCGTCGCTGATTGCCGTCCCCCTAGGGATTCTGATTGGCATTTCTCCCATTGCCCAAAAGGCCTTCAACCCTTATATCCAGCTTCTCAAGCCCGTATCGCCCTTGGCGTGGTTGCCTTTGGGCCTCTATATCCTCAGGGATTCTGAGCAAACGGGGATCTTCATTATTTTGATCTCCAGCATTTGGCCCACGTTAATTAATACGGCGTTTGGGGTGGCTAACGTGAGTCCCGAATATCTGGATGTGTCTAAAACCCTAGGGGCTTCTAGATTAAGGACGATTTTTAAGGTGATCATTCCGGCAGCACTCCCCAGTATTGTGGCGGGTTTGCGGATCAGTATGGGTATTGCTTGGCTGGTAATTGTGGCGGCAGAAATGCTGCTGGGAACAGGATTAGGTTATTTCATTTGGAATGAATGGAATAACCTTTATATCCCCAACATCTTGGTCGCTATTTTCATCATTGGTTTGGTGGGATTGGCTTTAGATAGCATCTTTGCTGCCCTTGAAAAGTTTGTCGCATTTGGTCGAAATTCGTGAGTGTTGCCGCTGTGAATGACGCCCCGTCGATGAATACCCATTCTCCTTCGGCTCAACTGTCAATTCGGAATGTCACCAAGGTCTTCCATGGCAAGCAAGATCTGTTTAGCCGGCTGTCGGGAAAGTCCTCAACGGATTTTGTCGCCATTGAGGACATCAGCCTAGATATTGAGCCCAATACCTTTGTCACCATCATTGGGCCATCCGGCTGTGGCAAATCAACCCTACTCAATATGGTGGCGGGACTCTCCGACACCACTGTCGGTGAGATTTTGTTAAATGACATTCCGATTACGGGACCAGGTCCCGATCGCGGCATGGTGTTCCAAAACTATGCCCTGATGCCCTGGATGACCGTAGAGCAAAATATCCGATTTGCTGTGGAGACGGTTTATCCCAAGCTGTCTGACAAGCAAATGCAGCGCACCATCAAAGAGCATATCCAGTTGGTGGGGCTGACCGGGGCCGAGCAAAAACATCCCCATGAGCTGTCTGGCGGGATGCGCCAACGGGTGGGCATTGCCCGCGCCTTGGCCATTAGCCCTCAGATTTTGCTGATGGATGAGCCCTTTGGGGCCTTGGATGCCCTTACCCGTGGGTTTCTCCAGGATGAGGTGGTGCGTATTTGGGAACAACAGCGGAAGACGGTGATCATGATTACCCACAGCATTGAGGAAGCCCTCCTGCTGTCGGACCGCATCGTGATGATGACCCGAGGCCCTGCCGCGCGGGTGGATGAAATTCTTGAGGTGCCTTTTCCCCGGCCCCGCCACCGAGAAACCATCGACCAACATCCGGCCTATCACGATTTGAAAGCAGAGATGGAAAGCCATCTATTCCGCGAAACCCGGGCGGTTGAAGAAGCACAGTTAGCGTGACCTATCTAAGAGGACTCTAAAAAATGGCAATTTCAGACATTACCGAGAAGCTCTTGGCGGCTAAGAAAGCATCAGGGCTGAGCTTTGCCGATTTGGAAGCCAAAATCGGTTGTGATGAAGTGTGGATTGCGTCGGTTTTTTATCGTCAAGCCAGCGCCTCTAAAGAAGAAGCGACCCAAATGGTGGAGGCGATTGGGGCTGATGCATCCCTGATTGAGCCGTTGACCGAATGTCCGGTTAAAGGCTCCTTGGAACCAGTGATTCCCACCGATCCGCTGATTTATCGCTTTTACGAAATCATGCAGGTCTATGGCATGCCGATCAAAACCGTGGTCCATGAGAAATTTGGCGACGGCATCATGAGCGCGATCGATTTCACCATCGATGTCGAGAAGGAAGAGGACCCCAAGGGCGATCGCGTCAAAATCATCATGTGTGGTAAGTTCCTGCCCTACAAAAAGTGGTAGCGCCCCCGCCCATCGTCCACTGATCCATGTTCACCACTTGCTGAGAGGATGCAGATGTTACAGTTCCCGTCTATCAAAGTGTTTCAGTCCCAATCTCTGCGAATGGGGCGTGTCGGGCTGGTGGTCACGGCAGGGCTATTGCTAGCCGCTTCCCCTGCCCTGGCTCACCATCCTTTGGGTGGTCAAACCCCTGCCAATGCAATTCAAGGTTTCCTGTCTGGTTTAGGGCATCCCGTGATTGGGCTTGATCACCTGGCCTTCGTCGTTACCATTGGGCTGCTAGCGGCAGTTATGGGACGGGGATTGGTTATTCCAGTTAGCTTCGTACTGGCATCTTTGGCCGGTACCGGCATTCACCTGATGGAACTTGACCTCCCGGCCCCTGAGTTCTTTATCTCCGCATCGGTGTTGTTGTTTGGGGTATTGCTCGCCCTGCGGAAACAACCCCACATGGCCATCGTCTGTGGTTTAGCCACCCTAGCCGGTCTATTTCACGGTTACGCCTATGGTGAGGCCGTAGTCGGTGCTGACATGGCCCCTTTGATGGCCTATTTGCTCGGGTTTGCGACCATCCAAATGGGGATTGCCGCTGCTGCGTATAAGGTCGCTCAGCGGGTTGGGGCGAGCCCAGAAGGGAGTGCCCTCAGCCTTCGGTTTGCGGGTTTTGCCCTCGCGGGTGTTGGCGCTGCCTTTTTGTCCGGTGTGGTGCTGGGCTAAACCGCCCCGCATCAATCGAGCAATCGTCTAAGTCTATTGTTATGGCTGTTGGCCCTAGGCTGGCAGCCATTTCTCTGGCTATTTTGAGGCTGTTTTGAGTTTGAGTATGATGACCACTAAAAAACTGATTCCGCCCTTTGATCGAGAGATTGCGATCGCGAAAGTTCGCATGGCTGAAGACGCCTGGAATAGCCGTGACCCGGATCGGGTCGCCATGGCCTACACCGAAGACAGCCATTGGCGCAACCGGGCTGAAGTCTTCCAGGGTCGGGAAACCATTCGCGCCTTCCTGCGTCGCAAATGGGATAAGGAACTGGACTATCGCTTGGTCAAAGAAATGTGGGCCTTTGGCGAAAACCGCATTGCCGTACGCTTTCAGTATGAATGGCACGATGACGCTGGTCAGTGGTATCGCGCCTATGGCAATGAAAACTGGGAGTTTGACGAAAATGGTCTGATGCGGCGACGGGAAGCCAGTATTAACGATCGCCCCATTCAATCAGAAGAGCGGCGATTTGATTGGCCTGCGCCCGGACCCAGACCCCAAGACCACCCTGGGTTAATTAATTCCCCTGAGTAACGCCGACCTTGGGTTAAGCCCCTATGCGCCAGTCACTACCGCCATCTGTTTCACAACTTGGCTGGACACAAACGGTAAGATGGCCTCGTTTTGGCTGGCGTAGGCCCCTTCGGTAAAGACCACCAAAAGGTAGGAGATCTGATCGACCAGCTCAATGTAGGCGGCATCATGGCGCACCTTACTGGTTAATCCGGCCTTGGACCAAAGCTTTGTTGAAAGCGGCAGCCCTCCCCCTAAAAAGCCTGTGACTTGATTCTCGGTGTCTGCTGCCAATGCCTTCGGATCTAAGCTGCGCTGCATCAGGGTCATCATGGCTTGCGATCGCGGCCCTGATACTGACACCCCACCCACAATGCTGTGGAGCAGCCGAGCCGTGGCCTCAGTGGTGAGCTGATTCCGATTTTCCAAGGCTTCCCCCAGAAACGCCCGCTCCCGCCCGTAGGGACCATCACACCAGGTCTTTTGGTTAACGTTAATGGTCTCCAATTCGGGCCATTGCAGGGACTGGCAATAGCGGTTGACTAGGTTGCGCTGTTGCTGCCAGGTTTCAAAGGGACCAGGGGGAAGCTCAGGACCACTGGTGGTGCCAGTTAACACATCCATGACCAGGCCAGTGGCGTCATTACTAGAATCCACAATCATGTCGCGGATCGCCCGCTCCAGCTCAACCGACGTTTGCAACATGCCCCGCTCTAGCCACTCCTGGACCGCTACCAGGTAAAACAGTTTGACTACGCTGGCCGGGTAAATGCACTCAACCCCCCGATAGCTGCTACCTCGGGGGCGATGACGCCAAAATTCGGCGGCGCTGATGGCTCCGCCCGTATTCACCGGGAACGGCGGTTCGTAGATCAGCCAGGTGGCCGCAATTTGATTTTTGGCAAGCTTTGGAAATTCGGCCCAAGTGGCTTCTAAAACTTGAGTGAGGGCCGCTTGCAACCCGGCATCCGCATCAAAAAAGGTCGCCGCCACAGTTATATTCCTGGAAATCGCCAGATCCACCATACCCGTTAGGGCACCCCTGTTTTCGGATCCATTGTGGGTCGATTCTTGACCGTGGTGTCACCGACGCCCTAAACAGAAAAATACCTGACCCCAAAAAGCCCCCGGGGTCAGGCGTTTACCTGTAAGGACGTGTTCTTGATAAAGGCTTCAATCAACCCAAAGTTGCCCCCTTAGGGTTGTCTGATGACCTTTGAATACGCTCTTCAGAGTTATCCCTATCTTCGCCAGAATAAACAACGGTGGCTTCCCCAGATTTACGCAAACTTCTATGGGTGCCCAGGAGATTCCGAGATCCCTTTCCGTAGAAGTACGTTTTCTTTTAGGGGGAGACGTGTTTTCTAGTTAGGGCTTTGCTCAACTTGGCGTGATCACGGCGACTGAGCCCCCATAGAACATAACGACTCTCCCGCATCAAGAGGGCAACGGTCATGCCTAAGCACAGACCTAGGCCCATTGCAGCTGGGCGATTAAACGCTAAGCCATATCGCACCGCTGCCCAAGTGAAATAAACGCTCAACTGCTCAAAGGTTCGCCGTAGGCTCCAAAGACTGGCGTGACCGACCGTTAACCAAAGGCCCAAGGTTAACCACCACCACCGTCTCATCCAGGATCGCCAGAGTCGCTCTAGTTGAGCCGTTGATAAGGAATTCGAGGTGTGGGGCGAAGAGGGCACAAGACTGGGGGACTGCTATGGAGTTTCATTAGCCGGTTCTGTGGGCTTGGGTACACCGCCGATGACTTGACCAAAGCGCTCCCGCCAGAGGGCCAGTAACGTACTGGCAACGAAAATACTGGAGTAGGCCCCTGACAAAAAGCCAACAATCAATGCTAAGGCGAAGAATTTTAGGGTCTCTCCCCCAAACAAAACGATCGCCAATAGGGTGAGCACTGTGGTCAGGGTGGTGTTGATTGATCGCGCTAGGGTCTGATTAACGCCCTCATCCACAATGTCGTCGATATGACGTTCGGGATGGAGGCTAATATTTTCGCGGATGCGATCGTAGATCACGACAGTGTCATTCACCGAAAAACCCACGATGGTGAGCAGAGCCACAATGAACAGGCTATTGACTTCCACCTGTAGCAACACCCCCATCCAGGCAAACAACCCCAGGGTAATGATCACATCGTGGAAAAGGGCGACGATCGCAAACAGCGCATAGTCCAGTTGAAACCGCACACTTAGGTAAAATACGATGCCTGCAAAGGCCACCAGCAAAGCCAGTAAGCCTGAGGCGAAGAGCTGCTTACCAATCACTGGCCCGACCGAGTCAATTTGGGTGGACTGGGGATCCAGGGGGCCGATGGCAGCTTCCAAGGAGGCTTTCAGTTCAGCTTCTTCCTCTAGTTCTAAATTCCGGGTCCGGATCGACACACTCTGACCTTCATTGCCGTCGATCTGAATGACACTGGTTTCTAACCCCTGCTCTGCCAATACGGCCCGCACCATGCTGGATTCAATGGGTGCATCACAGGTAGCAACAACACAATTGCGGGCCACCTGTAGGCGGGTCCCGCCGACAAAGTCTAGACCGGGCCGTAGTGGTGTTCCCAACTGCTGGAAGCAAAGTGCCATGCCGACCAAGCTGACCAGCAGCACCAGGCCCGAAATCATCCACCAAAGGGATCGTTGCTGAATAATCTTGAGGGTCATGACTTTGAAGGAGCCTGGGGCAAACCAGGGCAAAAGAGTTCAGGTTTACGAAGTTGAGGCATACCCAACACCACAAACATGAGTAGGGTGCGGCTGCAGGTAATGGCGGTAAACATACTGATTACGACCCCAATTGCCAAAGTGAGGGCAAATCCTTTCACCAACCCAGCCCCGAGCCAAAATAGGGCGGCGCAGGCAATCAGGGTGGTGACATTGCTGTCGAGGATGCTGGAAAAGGCCCGGTAAAATCCTGACTCTACGGATCTATATAGGGTTTTTCCTGACCTCAATTCTTCACGGGTGCGCTCAAAAATCAGAACATTTGCATCCACCGCCATGCCAATGCTGAGGATGAATCCAGCAATTCCCGGCAAGGTCAAGGTGACCCCTAGCAGGTTAAAGGCAGCCCAAGTCAGTAGGGCATAAACCACTAGGGCAATATCGGCTAGGACGCCGGGCAGGCGATAGTAGGCCACCATGAAGATCAGCACCAGAATTAACCCAGCGATCGCCGCATAGAGACTCCGTTGAATGCTATCGCGGCCCAGGGTCGGTCCTACCGTACGGGTTTCGACCACCTCTACCGGCAACGGTAAGGCTCCACCCCGGAGTTGAATGGCTAAGTCACTGGCCCCCTCGGCATCGAAGTTCCCAGAAACAACGGCTCCGCCACCGGTAATGCCCGTTTCGGCATATTGCACATCAACGGTGGGAGAGCTGATTAGGCGATCGTCTAGAAAGATGCCGATGCTACGTCCGGTCCCAGCGATATCTCGACTGATGGCCGCAAACAAGTTTGAACCTTCGCCGTCAAATTCGAGCACTACCTCCCAGCGGTTAGCGCTGCCCATGGGGCGCGCAAAGGCATCGGTGAGGCGTTGACCCGTCAAATCGGCTGGTTCAAATAAATCAGAGATAGCCTCGTTACTCTCTTGAATAGACTGCTGCACAGCTTCTAAGGCCGCCGCTTGGTCAGGGGTAATGGCATTATCCGGGCTATCCCCCTCAACACCATCGTTTGCAGGGTCTGCAGCAGGCTCCTCAACAATGGGATTGTCTACACCACTTTGTAGCGTCGCCAGTTCTAAACGATGCTGCTGCAAAATCTGATTTTCAATGGCGAATTGCTGCTCGGTGCCGGGACTCTGGGCTCGAAATTCTAGGCGCGCGGTTTCTCCCAGTACCCGCCTAGCCTGGTCTGAATTGCTCACCCCAGGGAGCTGTACCAGCATTTGGTTTTGGCCCAACTGCTGCACGGAGGTCTCCGACACCCCAAGCTCATTGACCCGTCCAGAAATCACGCTCTGAACCGCCTCTAAATCCCGGGCCGTAATTTCGGGAATCTCTTCCGTGGGTTGCACCAGGAGGGTGAGTTGGGTGCCACCCCGGAGATCGAGGCCCAAGCGGGTGGGAATTTGATTGATAATCACCACCGAAGCTAAGGCTAGCCCCAGAATTAATGCCAACAGCCACCGTTGTTTACCAATCATGGGTTATACCTGCAGGGCCATCATTTTTTCGACCGCCTCTTCAATTTGTTTAGGTTGGACAATGGTGAGGCTCTCCATCATCCCGTTATAAGGGGTGGGAATGTCTTGGGACGATAATCGCAGGACTGGGGCATCCAGTTCGTCAAAGAAGCGATCGTTGATGGAGGCAATAATCTCGGCTCCGACTCCAGCGGTGCGCATACATTCTTCCACCACAATTACTCTGTGGGTTTTGCGAATTGACTCACCAATGGTTTCAAAATCGAGGGGTTTTAGGGAAATCAGGTCAATCACCTCTGGGTCAAAGCCTTTTTTTTCCAGTCCCTTGACCGCTTGGGTGACATGGTGGCGCATGCGAGAGTAGGTCAAAATCGTGACGTCTTTGCCGGAGCGCACCACTTCGGCCTTATCCAAAGGCACCAAGTACTCATGGTCCGGCAGATCTTCCTTGAGGTTATAAAGCAGTACGTGCTCAAAGAACAGCACTGGGTTATTGTCTCGGATGGCAGATTTGAGCAGCCCTTTGGCGTTGCGGGGGGTGGAGCAGGCCACAATCTTGAGGCCAGGTACCGCTTGGAAATAAGCCTCTAGCCGTTGAGAGTGTTCTGCCCCCAATTGGCGTCCCACCCCCCCTGGCCCTCGAATCACCATGGGGATTTTGTAATTTCCGCCGGAGGTATAGCGCAACATCCCGGCATTATTGGCAATCTGGTTAAAGGCCAACAGCAAAAATCCCATGTTCATCCCTTCAATGATGGGTCGTAAACCCGTCATTGCGGCTCCGACGGCCATGCCGGTAAAGCTGTTTTCGGCGATGGGGGTATCCAAGACTCGATACTCCCCATACTTTTCGTACAGGTCTTTCGTGACCTTATAGGAGCCCCCATACTGACCCACGTCTTCTCCGAGTACAAAGACAGTGTCATCCCGCCCCATTTCTTCGTCAATGGCTTCACGGAGGGCGTTAAACAGTAAGGTTTCGGCCATGGATTTTGATTCAGATTAAAGGTCTACGGTGATTGGCAATGACCCAGGAGAAGTGTGCCACGACTATTGACACGCTCTCGCTGCGCCGAGCAGAGGGTTAATCAGCAAAGATGTATTTGTAGAGTTCACTGGCGTCTGGTTCAGGGCTTTGCTCTGCAAAGACGACGGCCTCATCTACCCTGGTCTGGATCCGCTGACGAATCTCCTTAAGGTCTACCTCGGTGGCGAGGTCCTGGGCTAGCAAATACCGCTCAAACTGTTTGAGTGGATCACGCGCTAACCAGGCTTCCTTTTCATCTTTAGAGCGAAGCTCATCGGGATCTGCTAGAGAATGCCCCCGAAAACGATAGGTTAGGCACTCGATTAAAGTGGGTCCTTCTCCAGCTCGCGCCCGTTCAATAGCGGTTTGAGCTGCTGCTCGCACTGCGAGCAAATCCATGCCATCCACCTCTACGCCAGGTATGCCGAATACGCTGGCCTTGCGATAAATCTCGGGCTGGGAGGTCGCCCGCTCGTGGGCCATGCCAATGGCCCATTTGTTGTTCTCCACTACGAATAGGATGGGGAGTTTCCAGAGGGCCGCCATGTTGAGGCATTCAAAAAATTGACCATTGTTGCTGGTGCCATCCCCAAAGAAGCAGGCTGACACTTGGTCGGCATCCGCTTGCCCGAGGGCCTCGCGGCGATATTTGGCTTGGTACGCCGCCCCTAGGGCGACCGGGATACCTTCCCCAATGAAGGCAAATCCTCCCAAGAGGTTATGTTCTTCAGAAAACAGGTGCATCGAGCCCCCTCGTCCCTTACTGCACCCGGTTTCTTTGCCAAATAACTCGGCCATGACTGCATTTGCGGGGACGCCAGCACTGAGGGCATGGACGTGGTCTCGATAGGTACTGCACACGTAGTCATCAGAGCGCAGGGACTTAATTACCCCGCTGGAAACTGCTTCCTGCCCGTTATAAAGGTGCACAAAACCAAACATCTTGCCCCGATAGTACATTTCGGCGCATTTGTCTTCAAAAAATCGCCCCAATACCATGTCCTCGTAGTAGACGAGGCCATCTTTTTTGCTGATTTCGTCAGCCTTGGGATTAAATACGGGGAGGGTCCGTTCCTGAGCCATGGGGTTGTCGTATCCTTACGGCATTCCAACTTTACACAATACCCAAGAAGTGGGCGATCTGGGCAGTTGTTCGATATAAATAAGCCCATCACACCCGCAATAAAACTGGCGTGGTGGAGATTTAGCGCCACCACATCTCAGTTAAGGCGGGTGGACATGGCAGCCCTAGACATGAGCTGTCGGGCATTAAAGGCTAACGTATAGTGTCTTAACTTAATTAAGGGATGCCCAAATTAGCCTCTCACCAAGGGCGAGTCAGGCGTATCATTAGAGCATTTTCACCGTTGGGTGAGCGTTTTTACTGAGAATCTCTGAGCTACGGCGCAGTGGTCAGTATTTGGGTTAGGGCGATCGGGCATTGAGTCAGGCATTGAGGGAAACTGTGCGGATTCCACTGGACTATTACCGAATTTTAGGATTGCCAATTCAGGCCACGGCGGAGCAATTGACCCAGGCCCATCGTGATCGCACCCTGCAGTTACCACGGCGGGAGTATTCCGAGGTGGCAATTGAGGCGCGTAAAGCCCTCATTGATGAAGCCTATACGGTTTTAGCGGATGTTGACCGGCGGCGGGATTACGATACTCAGTTTTTGGCTCGGGCCTATGCGCCAGTGGAGTCGGTGCTGGATGCCGCCGCCCCTGCTGAGCGTGCGCCTGCAACTGAAGTGGCGGCGGGGGAAGCTGCGCTGCGATCGCTGGCGACGGAGACTGAGCATCACAAGGGTGTGCCGGTTGATGCCACCACGACCTATACCCCCACCATCGAAATAGAAGGCTCCCAACTCACCGGTGCCCTCTTAGTCCTCCTAGAGTTGGGGGAATACGAGCTGGTGATTCGGTTGGGGCGACCCTACCTGACCAGCGGTAGCCAGCCGCTGCAAGATGGTCGTTTTGGTGACCCCAGCCGGGTGATTGGAGATATTGTCTTGACCTTGGCCCTGTCGTGTTTGGAATTGGGCCGCGAACAATGGCAGCAGCGACAGTATGAAAATGCAGCCGAGTCATTAGAAACGGGCCAAGAGCTGCTGCTACGGGAAAATGTGTTCCCGGCCATCCGCTCAGAGCTTAAGTCTGATCTGTATAAACTACGCCCCTATCGTGTTTTAGAGCTGGTGGCTCGCCCCCTCGAAAACACCACAGAACGTCGCCAGGGGATCAAGCTACTCAAAGCGATGCTGCAAGACCGTAGCGGTATTGATGGTGCAGAGGATGATCTCTCGGGTCTCAGTACCGATGACTTTTTGCGGTTTATTCAGCAGCTCCGCAGCTATCTCACCGCCGGAGAGCAGCAGGAAATTTTTGAAGGAGAGGCCCGTCGTCCCTCTGCCGTAGCCATTTATCTGGCGGTTTATGCCCTATTAGCGCGGGGGTTTGCGTTCCGCCAACCGGCCTTAGTTCGCCGTGCCAAACAGCTCTTAGTGAGGGTTGGCAACCAGCAGGATGTGCACCTAGAGCAGTCGGTTTGTGCCCTGCTACTGGGGCAAACCGAAGAGGCTAGTCGCGCCCTAGAACGCAGTCAAGAATATGAACCCTTGGCCTTTATTCGAGAACATTCCCAAGCTTCCCAGGATTTGCTGCCCGGTTTATGTCTATACGCCGAGCGCTGGCTGCGGGAAGAGGTGTTCCCTCACTTTCGAGACTTGGCCCAACAGCAAACTACGCTGAAGGAATATTTTGCGGATCCACAAGTGCAGGCGTACCTAGAGGCTATGCCCGCCATGGCCAACCGGCAAGAGGCGGGCTCAACTGCATCGGCTAGGCCGGTGAGCGACGTCTCTAGCACGTTTGCAAGCGGCCCTATAGACACAGGGGTAATGCCCCCTCTGTCGGAAGAGACGCCGTGGGAGCCCTTGGCAACCAACGGGACCCGTCCGGTGGGATTGTCTGGCCGAGTCGAGACTGTCATTGCCCCTGGGCCGACGGTGGCGGAGCGGGTATCTCAACTCTCTCCTGAAGGTCAGTTGAGTGGCGGCGTGAGCCCAAGACGGTCTCGCTCTGCCCCGCCGTCAGCTAGCCTGAAATCGCCGTCCCCATCGATCGCGAGTCCAAGTTTGCCGAGCCGTTTGGGGCGATCGCCCCGGTGGGGACGCCTGACCCTCGTTGCCATCATTGGGCTGTTTGGCCTCGGGCTGTTGGGGGTGTTAACCATTCGTACGGTCAGGGGATTGGCCTCAGCCTGGGGTGGCCCCAAGCTACAACAACCGGCTTTAGATGTGCAGTTGAGCGAGCCTCCGGTGGAGATCCCCGCCGCCCCTGAACCCAGAGCAGAAATTGGTGTTCAGGATATTGCTAAACGGGCCATTGATAACTGGCTTGCTGCCAAGCGAGAAGCCCTTGGCGAAAATCACAATATTGATGGGTTAAACACCATTTTGCTAGATCCGGCCCTAAGCCAATGGCGGAATCGTGCGGAGAGTGGGGTTCGGGAAAATTGGCATTGGGAGTATAACCACGCGGTGGATGTGGTTGCGGTGGATCCTGAGGATCCGGCTGCAGATACCCTCACCGTGGATGCTCAGATCACCGAACAGGCCAACTTCTACGAGCTGGGGGTTCGCAACCTAGGGGCCTCCTACGATGAAACCTTGACCATGCGCTATGAGTTGGTCCGTCAGGACGGTAGCTGGTGGGTTAAGACGATGCGCAAGTTAGATTGACTGTGGTTTCTTTGGGGACGGGGTGACCACTGGGGGCATCATGGGTTATCTTAAGCGACTGTATGTCAACGGAACAATGGCTCTGGGGGGCAGCGATGTCCTTTCCGGCAAAATGCCTGAAACCGTGGTTTGATGAATTGTGCTGGCTTACTCCTTGAGGATATGCAAGTTGACAGTCCTCCGGCTGAATCAATGCCGCTAATATTGGACACCCTTTCCGATCCCAATCTGCCGATGCCAGCTTGTCCACGTCGCACCCAAGTGGACGTAGATTTGCTTTTGTTGGCTATTGAAGCCCTTGACATTGGCGGTTCCCAGGCGATGCTGGTCGCTGCTGACCAATTGTCTCTGCGAACTGTGATTAAGGGGCGGGTGCAACTGTGGCGGTTGCGCAGCACGAATCCGATGCGGCGATATAGCCAACGTCGATCTTTAACTCTGATGGAGGCTAAGGCGCTCACCTTTGTGGTTTGTCACCTCTCAAAGCAACTGACGGTCTTGATTCGCCAACTTTTGCTGGGATATCAGCAGCTGAGCGATCGCCAACTGGCCCTTGATCACCATTTTCGGCTGGCTGATTATCTCAAACGTTTTCGAAGTCATTTCCGAGCCCGCATGAATGCCCGTCGAGCTGGGGTGATTGCCTATGGCACCGACGAGAAGCTCGATGAGCTGGCGATCTCTCTGCTGACCCGTTTACTCTTTTGTACCGGCACCCATGGGCCGCAACGGCTGTGGAGCAGTCTGTTTGATGGGGAGGTTGTATGACCATTAAACGCCAGTACACCCTGCCCAACTGCAACCTCATCCTAGAAGGCATGTCGAGCGAGGACATCAATAACCTCGCCGCACCAATGACGATTCTCTTGAATGTGGAATGTCAGTTTCCCGGCACCGGCAATCCGCTAGTGGGGGGGCGCGATTTTTTGGAAGGCTTGATTCAAGCGGTTAATGTTTATGCCCAGTCTTTGCTCAGCGGCGTGACAGCGGCCCGTGCGGCGGTGAATTCTGCCCATGGGGTGACCTTACGGCCCCACGGGCAAGGGCCTTACCATGTTCTAGCTGTTGCGAGTACAGACAAGGCGGATGACAACCCACCGGCTGAAGTTAAGCTGACCACCGCCCAACTGTTTGACTTGATGGATGCCGTGGATCAGCTCTTGGCGGATTCCCAAACCCTACCGGACCTAACCCTAACCCTGGCACCGCTGGCTCGACGAGAGACCCAAGCCCAAGTTCCCTTCGTACAGCAGGCGGCCCCAATTGCTGTCGGCACCTCTGGTCTAGCTGCCGCTGCGGCCCTGTTGCTCTGGTTGCCCGTGCCAGAATTGGAGCCCATTCGCGTCGAAGAAGGGGGCGCTACCCCCACAGAAGCCTCAACGAGTACAACTTCAGCGGCTGAAACAGCGGGTGGCGAAACGCCGCCCAACGCTGAGGGCACGGAGTCTGAGATCAGTGACGACACCTTGACGGCATCAAGGACCCTAGCCCGCCTGAGTGATGCCCCTGAGATTACGGATGAGGATGCCTTAAGTCAGCTCCAATCAGACCTAGTAGAGGCATTGGAAGCAGACTGGACCGCCCCAGCGGATCTGGATGTACCGTTGACCTATCGGGTGGCGGTTTCAACGGATGGCGACCTCTTGGGCTATCGCCATGGGGATAACGCTGCCCTAGCCAACGTAGAAAACACTCCCTTGCCTGACCTGACCTATCGCCCGTTGAATATTGACGAGATCGTAGCGGAACCGGTCGCCCAGTTTGAAGTGACGCTAGACCCGGATGGTTCTGTGGTGGTGGTGCCTACCACCGCGTTGGACGGGGACAACTAGGCACAACTCATCCGCACCTGCCGATAGGACAAAGCCCCATGACGAGTAGTCATGGGGCTTTGTCATGGGCTATTGATCGGGGGCCGACAGACCCTGGGACGACGCCTAAGCCATTAACGCCGTTAGCTTATCGGCGATCGCATCCTCAGGAATCACACCCTCAGTGCGATCGATCAAATTGCCATCCTTAAAGAACAGCAGGGTCGGCACCCCCATAATGTGGTAATCACTGGCTAAGGCATCGTAATCATCAATGTTGATTTTGGCGATCTTTGCCTTGCCCTCAAAGGATTCAGCTAGGGCATCCATAATGGGATTCATCAGGCGGCAGGGGCCACACCAAGCCGCCCAAAAATCGACGACCACTGGGACCTCACTTTTCAGGACCTCAGTCTCAAAATTTGCATCAGTTAGGGTAATGTACTTGGCATCATCAGCCATGGTTGGTTTCTCCTGATCGGTGATATGTCGGGGGCAATAAACGGGGAATAACTATGGCCCAGCCTCGCCCATACTATAAGCTTTGGCCCCTTTGCTGAATACACCGATTATGCGTTTGATGCGTTGCACAGCGGCAAAAGGGCTGACAGTATTACCTCACCGGGCTAACGACTGCTTTTGATGGCGGCGGCCATCCCCTGCAAGACCGCTACGATTTTTTCAGGATCTTCTCGCTGGGTATAGTCGGCGTTGACAAAACGATGAACCACTGTGCCATGGCTATCGACAACATAAGTTGCAGGTACGGGCAGCTCAAAGGTTTCATCGCCATTGGTAGCGGGCAAGTCGATGCCAAAGCCCTCATAGAGCGGACGTAGCACCTCGGGCAAGGCAAAAACCAGCCCCAGTTGGCGGGCGATTGAGTTGCCGCGATCGCTCAGCACCTCAAAGGTCAGCGCATTTTTTTCTTGGGTTGACAGGGAGTTGTCGGGGATTTCAGGAGTGATGGCCACCAATTGAGCCCCGAGGGCCTGTATTTGGGGCAGGGCCTGTTGCAAGGCCCGGAGTTCCAAGTTGCAGTAGGGGCACCAGCCACCGCGATAAAAAGTGATTACCACCGGCCCTTGGCTTAGCAGCTCAGTAATGGTGACGGTCTGACCGGTGGCGCTGGGCAAGGCAATCGCTGGGAGCATATCTCCCACCTGTAGGCTCTGGGCTTCTAAACCCAAGGCGGCAATCGCGTCACCGGCATTAGCCATGATTGCCTGAGTTTCGTCAGGGACATTCTGGCGGAATTGGGCCTTGAAGTCGGCTAGGTCTTGGGTCAAGCTCATGGAACATTTCCAATTTGAGGGGTCTACACTTCGATTTTGGAACGATCGGTTAGTTTTGATGTGAGAATTTCCTGAGAGGACTCTGCTGCGTCCTGGTCCGTGGCCGTCATCTGATGGGGAGTTGCTACCCCTTAATCCAAGGATCGCAGCATCAGCGCCATCGTTTGACGCAGGCTGTCAGGATTGGGATTGACCTTGGTCATGACCCGAATGCCCTGGATGCAAGTGGTGAGATAGTGGGCCAATGCACTGATATCTCGATCTGGGGAAATCTCGCCATGCTCCTGAGCCCGTCCCAAGGCTTGGCAAAAGCCATCTTCTACCTGGCTGAAGCTGGCCCTTAGGCGGGCGGCAATGTCTGGATCACGGGTCGCCAATTCAATCGCTGTGTTGGTGATCAGACAGCCTCGGCAGTGGGGATCCGCCAGGGCTTGCGCTACGAGCTGTTCGAAATGCGCTTCGATGACTGAGCGGGCTGCCCCCGGGGCCTGGAGAACAGCTACCGTTTCCTGAAGTACGGTATCCGTATAGTGGGCGATCGCCGCCAAAAACAAGTGGTGCTTGTCTTGGAAGGTGTCGTACAGACTACCCCGGTTAATGCCCATGGCCTGGACCAAATCCTGCATGGAAGTGGCCTCATATCCCTTCTCCCAAAAAACGTCCATAGCTTTAGCCACGACCGCTTCTCGCTCAAACATTTTGGGTCGCGCCATCACCATTTGCCTCCTGGGCTTAGGGTAGCGTGTTTCATATTCCTCAGTTCCCTTGCCCCCAGCGAGAAATCTGGCCGATTCATGAAACAATCACCGTCGGACTCAACATCAGCAGAATTAGTATGAATAGCGGTGTGTGAATATAGTGGTCGCTAAAAACGCCCGGTTAAGTTGCGGTCTCGCTGCTAGATCGGATACAACACCCGTAACTCACTCCACTGGCCCCCAGTCCTCTGCCTGCCATGTTGAATCCCAACAAACTCCTGTGCAACGTCTTTGTAAAGGAATTACGGGCCGACTATGCCCAAACCTATGGCGGCCTAAAGCCCGATTACGCCGACATTATTGGCTGGGTTGGCAATATGGGGGTAGAAACCATTGCCAACAGTAATGCCCTCTACCACGATGTCGAACATACAATGTTTGTCACCTTGGTGGGACAGCAGATTTTGCGAGGAAAGCATATCCGTGAGGGACGGGTGTCCTGCGAAGACTGGCTCCATTTCACCATTGCCTTGGTATGCCACGACATTGGGTATGTGCGAGGGGTCTGCCGCCAGGATGTGATGTCTTTAAGGACCTATGCCACGGGCATCGGTAACGAAACCGCCCAATTGCCGGAAGGACACACCGATGCGGGCCTCACCCCCTATCACGTAGATCGGGGCAAGCTGTTTGTCCATGAACGGTTTGGGGGGCACGGCTTGATCAGTGCCGAAACCATTAAGAACAACATTGAGCTGACCCGTTTTCCGGTGCCCTTAGATACAGATCACCAGGACACCATGAATTTTCCGGGGTTGGTGCGGGCGGCAGACTTGATTGGTCAGCTTTCAGATCCGCGCTATCTTCACAAAATTCCAGCGCTGTTTTACGAGTTTGAGGAAACAGGGGTTAACCAACAGTTGGGATATCGTCACCCCGAGGATTTACGCCTCAATTACCCTCGGTTTTATTGGAAGGCTGTTTACCCCTATATTAAGGATGCGATCGCCTACCTAAAACTCACCCAGGAGGGGCAGCAAATCCTTTCTAATCTCTACGGCCACGTTTTTGAGATTGAGCATGAATCTCACCCAGAACCTTTCCCTTAGGAGTTTTCCGCGACATCCTATGCCGCCGATGCCCTGGATTCTAGGTGAGGCTAGGTCGCGCTGTAGAACTCAGCCTCAATCTAAAAACAACAAAAAGCTTGCTGGGATCATCCTGTCACGCTAGCATGACCCGTAATCTAGCGTGGCCTGGTGTGATTTCCCTCTACTGATAGGGTTAAAGCTCACCTCTGTGATTCAGGAGTGTTGAATGTCTGCGCCGTTATCGTCTGAGTCTGCGGTTGCCCCTAATCAAATTCCCCTGTCGCGGTCTTACCCTCGCTCCCGCCGTCAGCAAGCGGCGACTAAGCGGGCAAGCCGACCTAGCATGACGGTGGTTCAAGCCCTGCCCAGGCCAAAGCGTCCCCTTTGGCTAAAGGGTCTGACCGCCATGAAAACCTTGTCCAGTGGCCTTGCCCTGGGTACCGTAGGCACGACCCTCGTAATGTACGGCATGACCGTACAAGCCGATCTGCGGCTCAACGCGACCACCGCGACGCTGCAACAGCTCCAACGCCAAGAACAGCAACTGACCTCGGCCAAAGCGGTGCTACAGCACCATTTGACCCAAGATGCGGTGGATGGTCAAACCGAGGTCCCCTCGAAAAACGTGATCTTTCTAGACCCGGAAATCGCGCCGACGCCCTCACCCCAGGGTGGCACCGCGATAGAAACGACCCCAAAGATATCATCCTTCTCGGTCCCCCTAGGGTATTAGTTAGCCCTTTTTTGTCCCAGACTCCTAGATTCGAAGTCCACGCTCATTTTGATTTTCATGCCCCATAGCTGATGCGCCACCGACCGGCTTTTTCTGATCTGTCCGCCCCAACCCCGCCCCAGAGGGCACACCCTCAACGTCGCCTGCAACAGTTTCCGGCATCGCCAAAAAGTCGAGCCAGATTGATTTGGGCTTTGTTGATGGTGGCTGCTTGTATACTGCTGACGCGTCTGGCCTATTTGCAGCTTCTCCAAGGGGATACCCTTCAAGAGATGGCCCGCCAGCAACAGATTCGTCCGGCGCTACTGCCCTTAGCTCGCCGTCCGATCACCGATCGCCAAGGAAATCTCCTTGCCGTTGATCGGACGCTATACACCCTGTATGGGCATCCCATATTGTTTCGGCAGCCGCCAGGGATTGTGGCCCAGACCCTGGCACCGGTGCTAGACCAGACCCCTGACAAGCTATCAGCGTTGTTGCGTCAGCAAGACACAGGCTTACGACTGGCCGACGATCTCACGGACGATACCGCTCGACAGATTCGGCGGCTAAGGTTGGATGGCCTTGAATTGATCCCCCAGCAGCAGCGGTTTTATCCTCAGCAAGATCTATTTGCCCAAATCGTGGGGTTTGTCGATATCGAAGGCAATGCCAAAACGGGTTTGGAAATGTCTGAGCAGCGTCGTTTGAGCGTACCCGAAGCGGCGACTTTGCCCGATCTGGATGCGGTGTTGCCGGTGGCTAATCTTCAAACCAAGACGCCAGATCCGCTGCAGCTCACTTTGGATAGCCGATTACAACAGGTCGCCCAGACGGCGCTGCGAGATACTTTGGAGCGGTACAGCGCCACTAAGGGAACGGTACTGGTGATGGATGTTCATACCGGTGCCCTCCATGCCCTGGCCGTAGAGCCAACCTTTGATCCCAACCGCTATTTTGATGCGGATTTAGAGTGGCTCAAAAACTGGGTCGTCAGCGATTTCTATGAGCCAGGTTCAACCTTCAAGCCGATCAACGTGGCCATTGCGTTGGATGCGGGGGTGATCGCCCCAGACAGCATGGTCTATGATGCGGGCCAAATCCAAATGGACGAATGGACCATTGAGAATTCTGACTATGAAGCCTCTGGTCGCCAGGGTTACCTCAGCATTACTGAAGTCTTGAAGTATTCCAGCAATGTGGGCATGGTGAACATCATGAACCAGATGCCTGCTACCGAGTACTACAGCTGGTTAGAGAAGCTAGCGCTAGACCAACCCACCGGCATCGACTTGCCCGCTGAGGCAACGCCACCCTTGAAGGATCGAGACCAATTCATCAACAGCCCTGTAGATGTGGCCACAACCGCGTTTGGCCAGGGGCTGGTGTTGACCCCTTTAAAGCTGCTGCAACTGCACGCAGCGATCGCCAATGGTGGCAAACTGGTTACCCCCCATGTCTTGCGCGGTTTGGTCAATGCCTCAGGGGAGCTAGCTTGGCAACCCCCACGCCCCGATCCTAAGGTGGTTTTTTCCCCTGAAACCAGTCAGACGGTTTTGACCATGATGGAAAAAGCCGTGAGTGATGGATCAGGCAAAGCTGCCCAACTCCCTGGGTACCGCATCGCGGGCAAAACAGGCACCGCTCAAAAAGTGACCGAGTTTGGCTATTACGGCGATGGCCGCATCACCAGCTTCGTCGGTATTTTGCCAGTAGAAGCCCCCCGCTTTGTCGTTTTGGCCGTGGTGGATGAGCCCTGGGGAGACAATATTTACGGTTCAACCGTGGCGGCCCCCCTCGTTAAAGAGGTGATGGATGCCCTCGTGGTGTTTGAAGGCATTCCCCCTTCGTCACCCCAAGCCCTTGGCGGCATTTGGGTCCGACCCTAACAGGCTTTCCCCGCTTGTTGCCTTAACCGGGATAGGGGTTTCCAATACTGGCCCTAGAGACTAACCTGTTGCACATTTGTATTTGCGCACAACTCAAACCCGGCAAGTCTGATAGGGACAGAATTCAGCGCATAGGGGTGTTGACAGTATGGTTCGACTCAAAATTAAAGGACATCAAAGCATTGCTGCCCGCGTAGAGGAAGTTTCAAGTCGAGTTGCAAAGATTAATCCCAGCAGCTACCCCGTCTGGCTGATGGAAAAGATCATGGCCGATCTCGAGCAGGAACGGCAGCATCTCCTTGACAAGTTAGAGGCAATCGCAGCGCACGTCGCCAGCGAGATTGCCTCTGGCCATACGGAGAATATTGAGGACGTTCAAGCACAGGTCAAAAAGATCAAACGACGCGATCAATTCCTGGAAGAGGAATTTCAACGCCTCTTTAACTATAGACAGGTCAAGATTCTAGAAGAGCGTCTCACCCAGAAGGTGGGTGGCAAGCTCAACTACCAGCTTAAAGAAGCAATTATCACAGGGCTGGTGATTTTTGTATTGATGTTGATGGCCTATGAGCAATTTAATCCAGAGCTACCTGATCAAACTCTACAGCGCTTGTTCTGGATAGATGCGAGCTGTTGCGCTGTTTTCTTGGCTAATTTCTTTTTTGAACTCAGTCAGGCTGACTCAAAGCAATGGTTCTGGAAGCGATATTTTGTTGACTTTATTACTTCGATCCCGATTCCTGTTGCGCGTAGTCTGCGTGTTTTTCGAGGGCTTCGCGTCATTCGGCTACTGCGATTTGTGCGGTTCCTAAGATTGCTCAGATTATTAAGGATTCTGCTGTTCTTCTGGCGGGGGTTGGATCACCTCGCCCAGATGTTTAATGTCCGACTGATGCGAAAGTCGCTGATTTATGTCTCGATTAGTCTGATCGCTGGGGCCGCTGCCTTTCAGTTTTTTGAAGGGGCCGGAGAACCCATGAACCAAAAGGGGATTATTGCTAGCCTCTGGTGGAGCTTCACAACGGTGGTCACAGGGGGCTTTGCCGATATTCACAATCCCGTTACCATGGGCGGCAAAATATTGACGGTGGTTCTGGTGATTCTAGGCATGGTGATTATCGGCATTTTTACCGCCACTCTAACCAGTGTCATGGTGGGTGAAGAGGATGATATGGAACAGTTGCGTCTGGAAATCAATGAGCATTTTGAGCAACTTATCCAACGAATTGAACGCATTGAGCACAGCATTCACCGGGCCAATGACGTTGAGGATCAAACGTAAACGTACGCTTTGGCGAGGTTCCCTAAGCATTCCATAAAAAACCGGCAATGCTGTCATAGCATCGCCGGCTTTTTATGGTTCCGCAGCAATTACTAGGGCTGCAGGTAAGTCAAGTTGAATTTGACTGATTAGTAATCAAAATCTCCCATACCTGCCCCCGCGCCCGCACCGGCAGCATCCTTA
>CAYGVA010000021.1:0-35821 GCA_964353225.1 uncultured Leptolyngbya sp. | reverse complement strand
CCAACGCGATCGCAAGGGGCACACAGGCAGCCCAGATCCAAGAAAACCGCTTCCCGAAAGAGTTTTGGATCGCGCCTGCAAAATCAGGCACATTTGCATCCCAAAAGGAGGAGCCTTGATGCTTCCTGCCCTTGGCTCGTTTACGTAAAACTAATCTAGACATCTCGACAAACGTCCCTTCAACACACTTATTAGACAGCGAACACGGCCTCAGTGGTCGGTGGTCAGTCCGTCAAGACAACCCACCACCTGTACAAGAAGTCCCCGGCACACAAACCAGGAAAACAGGTCAATGGACACTGAGGGGTCGATCACCCGTAAGCATCTCAGGAATTGTTCCAACTTGGCTGTTCATCGCAATTAAGCGCAGAGCAGTTCATCGGGGCAATTCACCAATCACCATGAGTACACACGATTCCACCAAGTCTAGGCTTGACGAGTTGTATCAGCCTATACGTTTCATAGAATGACCGCTGAGGTTAACTGTCGCTGGCGAGCATTTTAGCGGCTGCGACAGTTTATTGATCACTGAATCTGGGGGGATTATCCCAGCAGACTAAGGACTTGGGGAGATCGTCTGAGGGTTTTCTTAACTTTTCTCAACAATCCTGAGAAAGGGCTGATTTTCAGGGCAGTCAGGGGGTACGGGTGGGTTGAGCGCTGACATGGGCACATTTCGAAAAGCCGCGTCAGGCCATTTTCGAGGCGATCACGGGCCGCTTCTCAAGGGGACTGCGGCCCCAGGTGCTGGCTTAAATAAGCCTGATGACCGAGGCTATCTAAACGGATTTGTTTTTCCATCACCTCACTATTGAGTTGCTGCCGATACTGCTGGACTTGGGCCAGGAGCGCCGGATCATGACAGGCCAAAATTTGGATGGCTAGCAGTCCGGCATTCTTAGCGTTGCCGATCGCCACTGTCGCCACCGGAATCCCCCCTGGCATTTGCACGATGGAATACAGCGAATCGATACCATTGAGCGTGCTGCTTTTGACCGGCACCCCAATCACCGGTAGCGGCGACAGGGCCGCCACCATTCCTGGGAGATGCGCTGCCCCACCAGCTCCGGCAATAATCACTTTCAGGCCCCGATCATGGGCAGTTTGGGCATAGGTCACCATACGCTCGGGGGTGCGGTGGGCCGAGACGATGGCCACCTCATGGGGGATTTCGAAGTCTTCGCACACCGCGATCGCCGCTTGCATAGTGGGCAGATCAGAATCACTGCCCATGATGATGCCAATTTGGGGGGTGTCCACAGCATTAAACCTCAGAAAGATAACGGACAGGAGCGCCACCATAAATAAAAGCAATGGGCTCTATTGATGGGTTTCAATCCAAATCAATGGCAGCTTTGGTTGCAAATCGAAATATGATTTAACTTTGGGCTGGTATTTGTCTAAGCTTGCCCAGAGCTATCTATACCCCTTCCTGTGTCCTCCATGACTAATGCTGGCGTTGATGATAAGACCGTTGTCCGTGAATATTTCAATGCCACAGGGTTCGATCGCTGGCGACGCATCTATGGCGACGGAGAAGTCAACAAGGTGCAGTTAGATATCCGCACCGGTCACCAGAAGACGGTTGACACCCTACTGACTTGGTTGGCAGAAGAAGACAACTTGGCGGGTCTGTCGGTCTGTGATGCCGGTTGTGGTGTGGGCAGCTTAAGCATTCCCTTGGCGAGGGGAGGGGCGAAGGTTAGCGCCAGCGATATTTCCGAAAAAATGGTGGAGGAAGCCCGCGATCGCGCCCAAGCCACCCTCTCCCCTGAACAGGTACCCACCTTCACCGTATCGGATTTAGAAGAGCTGTCAGGCACGTTTGACACGGTGATTTGCCTAGATGTGTTGATTCACTATCCTAAGGAAAAAGCCGAGGCAATGATTCAACATCTGAGTTCCTTGGCCACCTCCCGGCTAATTCTCAGCTTTGCGCCCAAAACCTGCTTTTACACGATTCTGAAAAAGATCGGCAGTTTCTTCCCTGGCCCCAGCAAAGCCACCCGAGCCTACCTCCACGCCGAAAAAGACGTGGTGGCGATTTTAGAATCCCTGGGGTGGTCGATCAATCGCCGCACCATGAACAAAACCCAGTTTTATTTCTCTACCCTTCTGGAAGCGACCCGCAAGACCGAGGCCGCTTGAGGAATGACTAGGGTTGCACCCGTAGCTACATTGGAACAGCGTTGGGATTTAAGGAAACGCCCATGGGCTTAGTCAAGAAAACTTTAGCTTGGGGTTGCCTGAGCTGGGCTGCTCTAATTGCAATCATCATGATCGGTCTCATCTTCGATCCCGAAGAGTCCCGGCAGGACAAGTGGGAAACGTTTTGGGTTGGCCTTGTATTCGGAGCACCGCCAGCAGTTGCTGGAGCCAGCTTACTGGTCAACCTCCGCCGCAACAATCAAAAGCGCATTGAAGAACAGCAAGAGGCCCAAGAAGAACGACTGCGGCGAATTGTCTATGAGCTAGCCGCAGCCAATCAGGGACAAGTCACGTCCTTTCGCTTTGCCCAGGTGGCCCAGTTGCCTGCGGCGGAAGCCAAAGCCTATTTAGACCAATGCGCCCAGGACTTTGGCGCGGCCTACGACTTCACGGATACGGGAGAAATCATCTACCGATTTCCCACCTGATGCTCATTCCTCACCAGGGCTAAAATAGCCCTGCACTTGCGACTCACTCGCCATGGCAACGGTATCAGTGATCAAACAAGGAGCCGCCGCAGCACTGATTGTGGTGGGGGTACTGTGCCTGGGCCGCGCGATTGAGACGGGCCTAGACCGCAACCCCAACCGCGTCGGCAAACGGGAGACGATCACGGCGGGGCTCCTACTCGGGGGTATCGCCACCACCGGCGGCATAGCGTTAGCCCTCAATACTCACCGTCAGCGCCGTCGCCAGGAAAAGGCCCAACTGCAAGCCGTCTTCTTCAACTTGGTGAAGGCGGGACGGGGGAAAGTTACCCCCTTACGATTTGCCATGGAGGCTCAACTGACGGGTGAGGCGGCCACAGCCTATTTAAACGAACAGGCCCGTCAGTATGACGCCACCTTCCAGGTGGATCAGGAGGGGGGCATTACCTATTGCTTCAATTTGGGGACGGTCGATAGTCGCCTATTGCGCCCCCCTGAACCCGAGTTGGTCTTCGATGTGATTTTGGAAGCGGTGCCCCCCGTTAAGCAACGGGAAATCATTCGGACTGTGCAAACCCTAACCGGGCTAGAGTGGAAAGCGGTGAAAGCCCTAGTGCGTAAGCTACCCCAACCCATTCAAACGGGGGCTTCCCAGAGAACTGCCGAAGACTTTAAACGGGCCTTAGAGGCGGTCGGGGCACAGGTGGCCCTCGTGTTAAATACCCAGCGGTAGGATATGCAATTATTTTTAGCGATCGCGGCTATCTTAGGCGCGTTATCGGTAGCCGGGGGCGCTTTTGCCAGCCACGCCCTCCAGGCCCAGTTATCGGAGCGAGCGTTGGCGGTTTTCAATACCGGCATTCGCTATCAGATGTACCATGCCCTAGCGCTGTTGGCCGTGGCTCTCCTGGGGCGGATCACCCCGAGCAGTTCCCCTTGGCTAACGATTGCGGGTTGGGCCTTTATTACGGGGGTCGTCCTATTTTCGGGCAGTCTTTACATGATCAGCTTGGCGGGTCTCAAAGCCTTTGGGCCGGTTACTCCCTTGGGCGGAGTGGCGTTCCTGGTGGGCTGGGGCTGTTTGGCGATCGCCGCCCTCAAGCTACCGTCCTTGTAACCCGTCAGGATGATTGCTAGGGCGCTTGGCCGTTACGCTTTAGGCCGCTGCTAAGGGTAGAGAGGGTTGCATGGTAGAGATACTGCGGTTGCCCAAAACTGGCCCCCCCAAGAATGTAAGGGTTTGCAACTCACCATTAAGAAGCCATAGCAATTGCACCAATAAGCAAAACTTTGTTTAGAAGGCCCTGTAATTGTGAGATAACCATGGTTAGCCGAGGGCGTATCGTTTTCTGATCGAAGCTGGGGCTTTCTATCCCCCCTGCGGCCCATCCATCCTCTGAGGGTTCAATGAAAAAGCTAATTAAAGGCGTGCGTCGCTTCCAACGCGACTATGTGCCGTCCCACCAAACCCTGATGGATGAACTCAGCAAGGGACAACATCCTCGGGTGCTGTTTATCTCCTGCTCTGATTCACGGGTAGACCCCGGCATCATTACCCAGGCAGACATTGGCGACCTGTTTGTGATCCGCAATGCAGGCAACATCGTTCCCCCCTATGAGGCCACCAATGGCGGCGAGGGGGCCACGATTGAATATGCCATGGAAGCTCTGGATATCCGCCAAATCATCATTTGTGGGCACAGCCATTGCGGCGCGATGAAGGGGCTACTGCAACTGGGGGAATTGGAAGAGAAAATGCCCCTAGTGTATAGCTGGTTACGCCACACGGAAGCCACCCGCAAGTTGGTGATCGATAATTACGCCCACCTTGACAAGGAAGAAATGATGGAGACCTTGGTGGCGGAGAATGTGCTCACCCAAATCGAGAATCTTCGCACCTACCCCGTCATCCGCTCAAAGCTCTACCGGGGCGAGCTATCGATCCATGCTTGGATTTATAACATTGAGACGGCAGAGGTCTTTGCCTACGACAATGACCAGCACGGATTTGTCGCCCCGACCAGCCAATCACCCAGTACTCCTGTGAATGCGGGCAGTTATGCAACCCCAAAGGATCATTTGCCGGGGGTGACCCGCTTATCGCGCCAGCAGGCGGAACGAATCTATCGAGGCTCGACCGCCCGCTAAAGGAGCAGGGGCAGCAGATCGACAAAAGGGCGATCGCTGATTTAGGCACTGGATAGACATACTATAGTGACGTGATAGGGTATCGATCAGGTATGTACGCATCGGTCAATCCCTCAAAATCTGACCTGGGGCTGTAGCTCAGCTGGATAGAGCGGCCGCCTCCTAAGCGGCAGGTCGCGCGTTCGAATCGCGCCAGTCCCGTCCCCCTTTAAGTTTTCAGATACACCCAATTAGCCATTAAGACGGACCTTAGGCCTTGAGCCTATCCATAGTTGTGCTCTATCACTGTGGTGAAACCACTGCCGGAGCGGCCTTGGTTGGGGGTGATCTGCTGGGGCGGCGGTGAGTGGTTGAGGTGCTCGCGGGGCAAGAAACATCGTCAAATGGTCGAAGACCTGATTTGCATTAGGCGGGGAAACCCCTTTCTGACAAGGGGTCTGCGCGCTATCGTAAGTACTTCGACCTACACGCGCCTAAATTAATCGATATGCTAGATCTGCACTGAGGTGCTCCAAGCGGCGCTTTAACGACCTCAAACCACACGAGTACACAGTAAATCAAGGGATCTCAATGACTGCACAAGTTTTACAGCGGGATTACAAAGTAGCGGACATTTCTTTGGCGGACTGGGGTCGTAAGGAAATTGCGATCGCCGAAAGCGAAATGCCCGCCCTGATGACCATTCGCGACAAGTATCGGGATGCCAAGCCCCTGGCCGGAGCCAAGATCATTGGCTGCATCCACATGACCATTCAGACCGCCGTCTTAATCGAGACCCTGCAAGCCCTCGGTGCTGAGGTACGGTGGTCCTCCTGCAATATTTTCTCGACCCAAGACCACGCGGCAGCCGCGATCGCCGCCGCTGGCACCCCCGTCTTCGCTTGGAAAGGGGAAACCGAAGAAGAGTACATGTGGTGCCTAGAGCAAACCTGCCGCAACGCAGCGGGTGAGCTGTGGGATGCCAACATGATTTTGGATGACGGCGGTGACCTCACCGGCTACATCCACGAAACCTACCCCGCCATGCTCGATAGCATCCACGGGGTCACGGAAGAAACCACCACCGGCGTCCACCGGTTGTTGGAGATGTTAGAAGCCGGTGAGCTAAAAGTGCCCGCCATTAACGTCAACGACTCCGTCACTAAAGCCAAGAATGACAACAAGTACGGCTGTCGCCACAGCTTGAACGACGCTATCAAGCGGGCCACCGATCACCTGATGGCGGGCAAAAAAGCCCTGGTCATTGGCTACGGTGACGTGGGCAAAGGCTCCGCTGCTTCCTTGCGTCAAGAAGGCATGATCGTCAAGGTGGCTGAATGCGACCCGATCTGCGCCATGCAAGCCTGTATGGATGGTTTCGAGTTGGTGTCTCCCTACATCGACGGCAAAAATGACGGCACCGTCGCCAGCATCAACCAAACCCTACTGGCCAAGACTGACCTGTTGGTGACCACCACCGGCAACGTCAATGTGTGTGATGCCAACATGCTCACCTATCTGAAGAAGGGGGCTGTGGTCTGCAACATTGGCCACTTCGATAACGAAATTGACACCGCCTTTATGCGGCGCGTCTGGCGCTGGGAAGAGGTGAAGCCCCAGGTGCACCAGGTCTACCGTAGCGATGCCTCCGACGACTTCTTGCTGCTGCTGGCCGAAGGTCGCTTGGTCAACCTCGGCAACGCCACCGGCCACCCCTCCCGGATTATGGATGGCTCCTTTGCCAACCAGGTGCTGGCGCAAATGCTCTTGTTTGAGCGCAAGTTTGCAGATAAAGCCCCTGGGGATAAGGCCACTGCCATCACGGTGGAGGTGTTGCCGAAACACCTGGATGAAGAGGTGGCCCGCTACATGGTGGAAGGCTTCGGTGGGGTGATCACTCAATTAACCGAAACCCAAGCCAAGTACATCAATGTGCCAGTAAGTGGTCCCTTCAAGACCGACAGCTACAAGTACTAAGTGGTGCAGCCTAACCAGGCAGCTTGATGTGAGTCCCCTGCACCGCCGAGTTAGTGACCTGTAGGTTGGGTGCAACGAAGTGCAACCCAACAATAGAGCCTGTTCTGTTGGGTTCTGCTAGCGCACCACCCAACCTACAAATGCCACTCAAATTCAAGCCCCGCTGACGCTCAACTTTTGGAGGCAGCGGGGCTTTTGCGTTATGAACTTATCGAGAAATCCTCTAAGGTCTAAAGGGTGGGGGACATACTCCTCCAAGCATGAATACAACGCTAGTTTTTCGACAAGGCAATCATGGGCAAGTTACGGATCGGCATTGCTGGGGCAACCGGCGCGGTGGGCACAACACTCTTAGAGCTGTTTCTCACCCACCAGGATGCGGTTGAGATGGTGTGCTATGCCTCCGCCAAGTCCGCTGGCAAGACCCTCACCTGCAAAGATCAAGACTTTGAGTTGCAAGCCTTCGATGTGGATCACGCAGCCAGCTGTGACGTGATATTTCTCTGCGTCTCCGGTGACTTTGCCTTAGAGTACGGTCCGCTGCTGGCCAAAAACAGCACTGTGATCGATAACTCCTCCGCCTTTCGCTACGACCCGGCGGTGCCGCTGGTTGTGCCGCCCGTCAACCCCCACAGCTTCACCGGGCAAACCCTGATTGCCAACCCCAACTGCTCTTCGGCGATCGCCCTCGTCGTCTTAGCCCCCCTCCATCGTCGGTATGGCATCGAGCACCTGACCCTTTCTACCTATCAGGCGGCTAGTGGTGCGGGCAAACCGGCCATGGAAGAGTTGGTGGCCCGTACCGGAGCGTTTAAAGACTACGATCGCACCTTTAAAAGCAATTACTTCCTCCACGACTTGGCCTACAACGTCGTGCCCCAAATCGATAAATTTCAAGACAATCTCTACACCAAGGAAGAGATGAAAATGGTGTGGGAAATCCGCAAGGTGCTAGAGGCACCGGATATGCCCATTGAGGCCACAGCGGTACGGGTCCCGGCCCTGCGCTCCCACGCCGAGAGCATCTCGATTAAATTCACCCAACCAGTGACGTCCTTAGAGGAGGCGCGGGCACTGTTGGCTGCCGATGCCAACGTCGAGCTCCGTGACGACATCGAGAACAATGTGTACCCGATGCCGGTGACCTCCACCTATAAGCACGCTGTCGAAGTGGGTCGCATTCGCCACAGCCTCGTCTATGGTGAGCAGGGCTTGAACCTCTTTGTGAGCGGCGACCAGCTCTTGCGCGGCGCGGCGCTCAACGCCTATGAGATCTATAAGCTGGTCTATAAGTAAGCCGCGTTTGGAATCACAAAACCTGACCGAATCATCCCCCTCTTGGGAGGGGTGACCGCAGGCCAGGGTGGGTCAGCCTCTCGGAAAGTATGGCCAGAGACCGAGGTGGGTCAGATGCGTGGCTATGCGCCGGAACCCACCCCTAGCCCCTCCGAAGAGGGGAAATCTCGTCCCTCCCGAAGCGGGGAAAGCCAGGGTAAGCGTCATAAGTGGATCATTCAAACCGACCGATTCTAGCTCTGCTCACCATTGTGCTGAGCCTCCTGCTCTCTCTAGCCCAACCCGCCCTAGCTGCCCCGCTATCCATTGGCCAAGCGCGGCAGGCCCCTAATGGCGTTGAGGTGACGGTGGCGGGTCGGGTCACCGTGGCCAGTGGCCAGTTTGAGTCGGCTAGCTTCGATCAAGGGTTTGCCATTCAAGACCCAACTGGGGGGATTTATGTGGCCACTGACCAGGTCCTAGATCTACAGGTGGGGGATGCCGTCACGGTCATCGGTACGCTACAGGACGACGGCCATGGGCAACGGGTGATGCAGATGGAAGCTGGGGAGCGGCGCGATCGCCCAGCCCCAGTTGTCTTGCCGCAACCGGCCACCATCGCCGCCGCGAAAAATCTAGACGGCACCTTAGTAACTGTTCACGGCACCATTACCCGCGCCTTAGTCAGCGATGCCCCCTACGGCGATCGCCTCTGGCTGGCCGATGACACCGGCATGGTGCAAATTTACATCCCCCGTTCAACGGCCATTGCGCCGGTCGAAATGCCATTCCTCAAGCCAGGACAAAGGCTCCAAGTCACGGGACTCAGCAGCGAGTACAACGGCAGTGACGAGGTGATGCCCCGCGATCGCCAAGACCTCGTGCCCGATCCAGTGCCCCCCGACAACACCGATCAATTCCGGGCGTAGAGGGGCAAGCGGATCTCAAACTCAGTGCCGATGCCGGGATCAGTCTCCTGGCTAGAAAAACTGCGCGATCGCACATAAAAACGCCCCCCATGCTTGGCGGTAATGATGCGATAGCTCATGGCCAAGTTCGTTTCCTTCTCCAAGCGCTGCTCCACCGAAAAGGATTTCAGCACCTGGGCTTGGGCCTCAGGGGAAAGCCCAGGGCCATTATCCGCAATGGTGATCGATATCCACCGCTGGGAGTCTTGGTGATTTTCCTTGGGGGGCGCACACATGCAGGTGGTGACAATGATTTTGGGGGACTCCACCACCTCAAAAAAATGGCCACGCTGGATAGCTTCCCCGAGGTCAACGGACATATCGCGCCGCACCGTTTGCTGTAACAGGGCATCAACACAGTTGATGAAGATATTCATAAAAACCTGCCCTAACTGCCCCACAAAACAGGTGACTGGCGGCAACGGGGCGTAGTCCCGAACCACTTCAATACGGGTGGTCAGGCGACTCTTGAGCAGCAACACAGTGCTATCTAAGAGTTCATGGAGATCAGCCGGTTTGGGATACACCTCGTCAATGTGGCAGAAATTTTGCAAACTCAGGGCCAACTGCTTCAGCCGTTCTGCCCCCCCCTGAATACTGGTAATAGTCTGGGGTAGGTCAGTTTGCAAATAATCCAGTTCAATGTCTTCCCGGAGATCGAGGACCTCGACAGGAGGCTCTGGCAACACCGTTTCATAGGCGGTGATTAATTCCATGAGTTGCTGACAGTAGCTAGAGACATGGGCCAGATTGCCCCAAATAAACCCCAGGGGATCGAGGATTTCATGGGCAACGCCATCCACTAATCGCCCCAAAGCTGCCATCTTCTCGCTTTGCAGCATTTGGGCCTGGGCGCGTTCGTGGCGAATTTGGGTTTCAATCCCTCGGATTTGCCAGTGGGCGAGGTTGAGATCATGGGGGCTGAGGAGACGATGGCCCTTCAGGGCTGGCCTTTTACCATCGAGGTGGCCCTGGCGCACCAAAATCGGTTCCCCTTGATACTCCGCTGGCCGACGCAGCGCCAATTGAGCCGCCGCTAAAATCGGGGTGTTATGGGCCAGCACCATCGGCTTCAACCGGGCATAGCTCTGCAAAACCCGTAAAGGCTGGGCCAGGAATAAATCAATCCCCTTGGGACGCAACAGGTAGTCTAGAAACCGCTGCCGAGAGATCAAGCCCATACACCGTTGCTGCTCATGCAAAATGATGCCGGGTAATTGCGGATCTAGCTCAAACTGTTGGGCCGCATCAGTACCGGGGTTATCTAAATCAAGACTGACATCGTAAAGCGGCAGTTCTGCAAGGGTGGAGTTGATCCCTAGCGCCGGAATGTCTTCCGTAATTGGAATGGCCAGATCGGCTTCGGAAAAAACAGCAGGGTCGAGATCAGCCATGTAGCTCAGTAGATAGATGATGTTAGTGTGCCCGATCACTTGTGGGGCCTTGCGCGATCCGTAGATGCAACTATCTCTGACCCACAAAGGTCATGCTTTTCGGGAGACCTCAGCACTGTAGTCTAGGCCGTAGCAATTTAACTCGGTGTTTTCTACCGTCGGCACCCCCAGCCTAGCGTGGACACGGATGAGCCAAGACATTGTCCAATCTCCCCTGCGCCTAGGCAGAGGAAATAGACAACCTTTTCCGTCAGCATTTAGTCCAATTACCAAAGGTTTTGTATTCCTATGAAGCCCCTGCTCCATCGCACCAAAATTGTGGCCACCATTGGCCCTGCCAGTAGTACCCACGAGACCCTATTGCAAATGGTGCAGGCGGGTATGAGTGTTGCTCGTCTCAACTTTTCCCACGGTAGCTATGCAGAGCACACCCGCATGATCGATCTCTTGCGACAGGTCTCTCGGGAAACGGATCACCCCATTACCCTGTTGCAAGACTTACAGGGTCCCAAGATCCGGGTGGGGACGATGGCGACTGAGGGGGTGCAACTGCTTGAAGGGGCGACCCTAACCCTGGTCCCCATCGGCAAAGATGAGCACCCCACCGATATCACCATTGACTATCCCTATCTGGCCGATGAGGCGGAGCCAGGGATGCAAGTGCTGTTGGATGATGGTCTTTTAGAACTCAAGATCGAGGCGGTGCAGCCTCATCGGGTGACCTGTCGCGTCGTGCAGGGCGGACTGCTCAAAAGCCGCAAGGGGGTCAACCTACCGGACCTGAGCCTGCAACTACCGGCCATGACTGAAAAGGATGAAAAAGATTTGGCCTTTGGGGTGTCCCAGGGGGTGGATTGGGTTTCCCTGAGCTTTGTGCGGCGTGCCGATGATATCGTCGCCCTAAAGCGGCGGCTGGTGGAGTTGGGAGCCCCGGAGACTCCGGTGATTGCCAAGATCGAAAAGCCCCAAGCGATCGCCAACCTCGACGCCATTTTGGCGGTCACCGATGGGGTGATGGTAGCCCGAGGGGACTTGGGGGTGGAGATGAAGGCCGAAAAGGTCCCCCTGCTGCAAAAGCGGATCATCCAAGCCTGCAACCGCAAAAGCATTCCGGTGATTACCGCCACCCAAATGCTGGACAGCATGATCCATAATCCACGCCCAACCCGCGCCGAGGCCAGCGATGTGGCCAACGCCATCATTGACGGCACCGATGCAGTGATGTTGTCCGGGGAGTCTGCCGTGGGTAAATTTCCTGTGCGGGCGGTGCAAATGCTGGCCCGCATTGCCCAGGATGTGGAACCGGAGCTGAGTTTTGTCAATAACCCTCCCGAGAGCAGTGACGCCACCCACGCCCTGAGCGAAGCCCTCAAGACCATTGATAAGACCCTAGCGCTCCAGTGCATTGTCAGCTTTACCGAGTCGGGATATACCGCCATGATTGCAGCGGCAGAGCGGCCCAAAAGCCCTGTCGTGGCCCTGACCCCCGATCGCGATGTGTATCACCGGTTGAACTTGGTTTGGGGGGTCAAACCGATTTTGATTGATGAGCGCATGGAGACCTTTGAAACCATGGTGCAGCAAGCCGAAACCTATTTATTAGACAAGCAAATGGTCGCTCCCGGTGACATGGTGCTAATGCTGGGGGGGATTCCTGCTAGCCAGCGTCAGGGCACCAATTTCCTCAAAATTCACAGGATTGGTCAGTCATAAGCCATTGTGCTGACGCCGGTTCGGTAGGGTATTAAAGGTTTGTAATCTTTTTCCCGCCAAGAGAGGTACCATGACCGATCTGCTCACTCAACCCGGTGCTGTTGCGGCCAAATATCCCACAGAGCCCGCCACGGATGCTCACCATGTGGTGATTGTGGGGGGCGGGTTTGGGGGCCTCTATGCGGCTCAGTCCCTGGGGCGATCGCCGGTGCAAGTCACCCTCATCGATCGCCGTAATTTTCACCTCTTTCAGCCCTTGCTATACCAGGTGGCCACGGGCGGGCTGTCACCGGGGGATATTGCTTCGCCCCTGCGGGCCGTATTAAAGCAGCAAGCCAATACCAAGGTGCTGCTGGGGGACGTGGTGGATATTGACACCGATACCCAGCGGGTGATCCTGAAGCGGGGCCAGACCGTGCCCTACGACAGCTTGATTGTGGCCACGGGGGGTACCCACCACTACTTTGGCAATGATCATTGGGAAGCCATGGCCCCGAGCATCAAGACCATTGAGGATGCCCTGGAAGTTAGACGCAGAATCTTTTTGGCCTATGAAGCGGCTGAAAAGGAGCCGGACCTCGACAAGCGGGCGGCGCTACTCACCTTTTTGGTGGTTGGGGGTGGCCCGACGGGGGTAGAGCTAGCGGGGGCGTTAGCCGATCTGGCCTTCGGCACCCTAGAAAAAGACTTTCGCAATATCGACACCTATGAAACCAAGATCATTTTGGTGGAGGGGATGGACCGGGTGCTGCCCCCTTTCCCAGAAGATTTATCTGCCAATGCGACTGAATCGCTAGCCAAGCTGGGGGTGGAGGTGCGCACTAAAACCCTGGTGACCTCCATTGAGGGGGATCTGATCACCCTGAAAAGTGGTGACACCGAAGAAGTGTTACGCACCAAAACCGTGCTGTGGGCCGCAGGGGTCAAAGCCTCTGCCATGGGCAAAATCGTGGCGGATCGCACCGGGGCTGAGTGCGATCGCGGCGGTCGCGTCATAGTCGAGCCGGACTTTAGCATTGCCAACCATCCCAACGTTTTTGTGGTGGGAGATCTGGCCCACTACGCCCACCAAAATGAGGGTCGGCCCCTACCGGGCGTGGCACCGGTAGCCATGCAGGGGGGCAAATATGTGGCCAAACTGATTCAGCATCGCGTTGCCGATAAGCCCCTCCCCAAATTTGAATATAAGGACAGCGGTAGCTTAGCCGTGGTGGGCCGTAACGCCGCCGTGGTTGACCTTAACTGGATCAAGTTCACCGGCTTCCCCGCCTGGATGATTTGGCTGGTGGTCCACATCTTCTATTTGATTGAGTTCGACAACAAACTGGTGGTCATGACCCAGTGGCTCTGGAGCTACACCACCCGCAACCAAGGGGCCAGGTTGATTACCGGCAAGGATGTGGACAAGGTGGAAGATACGATGCGGGGCGAGATCCGGTTGCAGAAGTAGTCTCCTGCTGTAGGGATTTGCCTGCCCAGCATCAGGAACCACTCTGGAGAATCGATGCCCATGGATCACATCATCGTTACCGCCGAGCAAATGCGGGCGATAGAGGCCCACATGTTCGCCGGGGGCATCCCAGTGGCGGCGCTGATGGAAAAGGTGGCGGGAAGGATTGCCGATTGGATTGTGCAGCAGTATCCCTGCCTGAAGTACCCAAAAATCGGGTTTTTAGTTGGCCCCGGCCATAACGGCGGCGATGCCCTGGTGGTGGCCCGCGAACTGCACCACCAGGGCTATCAAGTCCTGGTCAACTATTTAACGGAAAAGCGCAAGGACCTGACCGCTGCCCATGGGGCATATCTCGATTATCTGAGTGTTCCCATCGTCTCTGCCCTGGAAGATCTAGAGGGCTCTGATCTGATCGTGGATGGGGGCTTTGGTTTTGGCCTAGAGCGGCCCATGGCAGGCGCAATTGCCCAAACCTTCACCACCCTAAACCATTGGACCCAACCGGTGATTAGCATTGACCTGCCCTCGGGGCTGCACACCGACACGGGTGAAGTGCTCGGCACGGCGATCGCAGCCACCCACACCCTGTGCCTGGGGCTTTGGAAGCGGGGACTTTTCCAAGAGGCTGCCCGTGCCTACCGGGGCGAGGCCCATCTGATTCCCTTTGATATTCCGCCGCTGGCGATCTCGGCAGTTTTAGGCCCCACCCCACCGCTCCAGCAGCTCACCGCTGCAACCGCTCTGGCCCATTTGCCGCTACCGCGATCGACCACGGCCCATAAATATACCGCCGGACATCTATTGCTGATTGCTGGGTCTCGGCGGTATGGCGGGGCGGCGTTACTGGCCGGGAGAGGGGCGATCGCGAGCGGTGTCGGCATGCTCACCTTAGTCGTACCCAACAGCCTTAAATCCCTGGTGCTGGGACAGTTGCCGGAAGCCCTAGTCATTGGTGCAGAGGAAACCGAGGACGGGGTGATCTCCGCATTGCCGGATGATTGGACGGGGACGACCTACGACGCGATCGCCTGCGGACCGGGCATGACCCCAGGCATCAGCCCAGTGATGACGGCAATTCTGCGGCATGCTGCCCCGCTATTGCTGGATGCTGACGCCCTGAATTGGTGCGCGGCTCAGCCCGCTTTGGCAGGGTTGGGCCACCGTGCAGCCCCCACCCTCCTCACCCCCCATCTGGGGGAATTTCGGCGCTTATTTCCTAAAATCTTCGCCACCGCCACTGATCCCATGGCCGCGTCTCGCAGCGCCGCCCAGGGCACGCCCTGCACCCTCATCCTCAAAGGGGCGAACAGCGTGATCACCTCCCCTACAGGACAGCAGTGGATCATGAGCGATAGCACCCCGGCCCTAGCGCGGGGGGGCAGTGGCGATGTGCTTACCGGTTTGCTGGGGGGATTAATGGCCCAGCATATAAAGCGTGCGGGGCAGTCTCCAACACAAGCCGTGCTTTCAGCCACCATCTCAGGGGTCTGGTGGCATGCCATAGCGGGGCGGGCGATCGCCCAGACACAGACCGAACTGGGCTGTAGCCCCAGCACGCTGGCCGCCGCGCTACCGTCAATCCTGACCAAATGGCTCGCCCAGGGTGACCCCAGCCGATCAGCGTGATCCCTCCCCAAAAACATCCCCTTAGTAACGCCATGGGTTATGACGGTACTAAGGGGACTCAGGGCAACCGATCGCGGGATCCGAGTTGCGCCCTGTGGGGCCGAAACGGCCAGTAGATTAATAACGGCACTGGAGAACGCTCAAGACTCCAGTGTTGGCGCGAAGCAGTGCTCAGATAACGTTTATGTTCTGTTGAAGGTTGAGCTAAGCAACCAATCGGCCGCTGCCTCGTCCAGAGGAAGACACCACCTCCCGCCGCCCAGTCCCTCGGTAGCGGTTATTGCGATAATTACCCCGACTAATTACGGTGGTTGCATCTGAGGAGGCTTCAAATTCCAAGGCATTGCCGGTCACGCCTGGGGTTACAACGGTCGCCACGGTCAGGGCCAAGAAACCCAACCAGCCATAAAATCGAGTCCACTGTTGCATCACTACTCACGGATATACGCCATATCCCTTCTTTCTGAAATCGGTGTGGGAATCCGGACAATGGTTGACAGCTCGGCCGCAGAATTCAAGGCAAGATGTGAAATGGCGTGACTCATAGGGGAGATGAAACGATGGGGGGGATAAATGGGGAGCCAACCCAAGTCTTGCAGCCCCGAGGGGGAGGGTTAACTGGGGTGATTGTGGGATTCACCTATCCCCTCAGAGCGGTGGGGGTCCTTTGGGAATATCCCACCCTGCGCCCCTATGTGATTGCACCCGTCATCCTCAATATTTTTCTGGGCATCACCCTCTACGCCGCTAGCGTTTGGGGGGGGCTGCGGCTGATTGATCACTGGATGGCCCATCTCGCCGACTGGGTAGAACCCACCTGGCTAGACACCGGGCTACAAATCTTGGCCCCTATCATCCAAGGGGTTTTGGTCCTGATCATGTTCTTGCTAACGGGACTATTGCTATTGCAGTTTGGGGTGATTTTGGGATCCCCCTTTTATGGCCAACTGTCTGAAAAATTAGAGTCCCTGCGCATCGGTCAGCTCCCCCCCGCTGCCCCCCTGACCTTGGGATCCATCCTGCGGGATATTCGCCGCGCAATTTTGTTTGAGATCAAAAAGCTGGTGTTGCTAGGGGGGATTGGCCTACCGTTACTGGCCTGTAATCTGCTGCCAGGGTTAGGCACCACCATTGCCACGGCGGGCGGACTATCCCTTGCCGTCACGATTTTGTGTCTGGATATGTTTGATGCCGCCCTAGAGCGGCGGCGGCTTAAGTTTCGCCAAAAGCTCAGGATCATCCTGGGCAGCTTTCCTGCCAGTGCGGGCTTCGGGCTGGTGTGCTTAGGCTTGGTGAGCATTCCCCTCATGAATTTGCTGGCGATTCCCCTCTGTGTCACCGCTGGGACGCTGTTTTTTTGCGATCGCATTTTGGTCCCCACTTCCGCAGCCCATGACCAAACCTAAACCCCACTTAGCCATCAAGTCCCCATCCTCCGCGTCATAACCATGGGGGCGACCCAGTACCGGGCGCACACGACATGCACTTACCTCACGGAAATCGCGATCCCAATCACCTCCATAGGATGACTAAAAACCACTAACGATCGTAAAGAGATGGATCAAACCGTGTTGAAATTCTACTCAGTCCACATCCTTGCGCTATAAACAGTATAAGAGGCTACCATTTGTGCCTGTCCTAGATTCCTGGCATGGCGACTAGGGTTGCCCTCTCACTCAAAAATCGTCAAGAGGACTCTTACGTATGCAACTCTCCTATCGGGGCCATCACTACGACGCCCAAATCCCCCAGCTAGAGCAAGATGGTGTAGAAGAAATTGGTGTTTACCGGGGCGCGCTCCTCACCCGCAAGCACTTTAATCTCGCCGCTCAACGCCACAACAAAGTGGAACTGACCTATAGAGGCGTTAAGTACGCCCACGATGTGTAACGGCACTTCCTACCACTGTGCTGACAACTAACCCCTTAGCCGCTGATGTTGTGACCAACATCAGCGCTTTTTTATGAAAGCAACACTTGCCCTCGGTCAACTTCGGTCAACCATGGGTACGAAATCATGGCATCCCATGATTTTTTCCTGACGGACTCAGATGGAATCTGAAAATTGAAGCAGTACTGACCCATGAACCGAACCTGAGCAGCGGGGAAAGACATCCCTCCGCATCCTCCTGTTTAGCCTGAATCGGTTGGCCTGTATTGAGTTCTATCGTTCTTTACCTCCTTGTGCATCCTGTGAAAAACCTCCATTGGTCAATTGTGCGAGATTCTGCACTGGTGCTGGGAGCGGGAGCGGGAGCGGTAGTATCCGTTGCCACCCAACAGGCTGCCGCCGCGACCCTACCCATGACGCTACTGGTGGCCCTAGGGCTATGGGAACGGCGGCAAGTGACGCAGCGAGTGGGCAAGCTCACCCTCAAGGCTGGGGCCTTAGAGCGCCATACCGCCCAGCAATTGAGCCATCTCGAAGCACAAGTAACGGCCCAACCCACCCCAGAAACGATCAACAACCTACAGCGGGCGGCCATGGCCCACAGCGATCGCGCAGTGGTACGAATGTCCCAAGCGCTGGAGCGCACCCAGCAAGAGGTGGATCGCAAAATCGAGGCGATTGAACGCCCTGATTTGAGCCACTTGTACCAAGACATGGCACAGTTGCAGGATCAATACACCTACGTCTGCTCAACCCTAAGTAACCTCAAAACTCAAGTGCAACGGCTGTCGAGCTTACCTCGGGTGGAAGCCAACGAGGCCGATGTGTCTCAGCTCAAAACGGAGCTGATGCAGCTTCGGGTCAGTTTAGAAAGCCTTGGCAGTGAGAGTAAAACGGCCCAAACCACCCTACAGGATGCCATTCGCCATCTAGATCGCCGTCTACGGCAGGTGCCCAATGGCAGCGATCCCCATTTACTCAAAGGGGAAGTACGGGAACTCATTAAAGCCGTGGCTGAGCTGGTGCCCCGCCGTGATTTTGTCGCCCTTGGGGAAAAGTTCAACACCTTACAAACGGAGCAAGATAGTCTGCGGAAGCACCTCCATACCCTGCGTCTTGCGGAGGAAGGGACCCATTTGACAGCCCATCAAAATGGCAGCCATGGGGGAGCGGTCAAACCCCTGAAGGAACTCGATGCCGAAGTTACGCAACTCTCGGGCATGGTCGAGCGATTTGAAACCCGCCTACAGGAAATTTCGGTCCCCTTCGATATCACGACAGAAATTCGGGGCACGACGGCGACCTATCTCAGTAGCCTCCAGTGGCAACTGGCTACCCTAGAGCAAACAGCACAAGAGTTGATGCAGCGTTACCAGTTGATGTCGATCCCCGCTGAGCCGGGTCAACTGCCGCAACGGCTGCCTGCTGCGTCGCCGACTGCGATGGAGCCCGCCGGGAATGAATGGCTCATGGCTTTCCCTGTGGACAAAGACAGCACCGATCGCTGGGATACCAGCGTGAATCAAGCCCTCCTCAAGGCTTTGGATCAGGCCCAAGACCGCGTGGTAATGGTATGGCCTTGGACACCCTCAGCGGAACTCGATGCCGAATTACTGGTGCGATTCCGCGAAGTGTTAGAGCGGCAATGTCGCCTAGAAATCGGCTGGTGCCATCCCCAAGACTGCCACCAAGAACTATTGGTCAAAGGGATTCGTCAGCCCTGGAATTTGACCACCGCTTTATACCAGCATCTGCAGCAGACCCTCAAACAATTGCTGCCCCTGAAGAAGCAGTATCCCGACCACTTTAAGTTCAAGGTTTTAGGCACCGATGAGCAGTTTTTGGTGTGCGATCGTGCCCATGCCATTGTCGGCCTAGATACCCTACCCGCCGCGAGCACCGCTTTACCCAATCTCGATGTCCGGCTTCGTACCACCGATACCACCGTCATCAATCGTCTGCTGCAACGGTTTGATGACCCAACCCTGACGGCCAAGGATGCCACGGCCTATTTCAACCGGGCCGGCACCCGCTACGATCTCAAGGATTTAGAGGGGGCGATCGCAGATTACTCACGCATCATCAAACTCAACCCAGAAGCCCCCTTAGCGCTGAATAATCGGGGGGTTGCCTGGGTTGATCGACAGCAATTTCACCATGCCCTGGCCGACTTCAATCAGGCCCTAGCCCTGGGCTCCCACCATTGGTCGGCCCACTGCAACCGGGGCTGGCTGTATAACCAGCAGGGGCATTACGAACAGGCCATCTCAGACTGGAGCGCCGCGATTGAGCTCAAGCCCACCTCAGCCATTCCTTACTTTTACCGGGGGCAAGCCTATCAAAAACAAGGGAATCTCCCAGCGGCGCTGTCAGACCAGACGGCAGCCATCAATTACGCCCCCCAGATGGCCCTACCCTACTGCCATCGAGGTGCCCTCCATCAGCAACAGCACAACTATGCCGCCGCCATCGCGGATCTAGAATCAGCCGCCTCAATCTTGCATGCCCAAGGGGAACACCGCATGCTCGCCCAAATTACCCAAGCCCTAGCCGCCCTCAAAAAAACAACCTTGGCACCCTCCATGGCGACGGCAGCCATCAGCGGCAATTGACCGTAAAGGGTCTGTGACAGTCTCCAATCGGTCTCGGTAACTTTGCTAGAGTTAGCACAGTTCGGCCACCCAACCTGTCACCCTGCAGCAATCCATGCCCCCAGATGACTCCCTTGACTTCAAGTTGGTGCAACGGGTTTGTCTACTACAGCAAGCATTAGATCAGGCACTCTATTCCCTCGAAGACCTCAAGGAGCAGGTTCAGGATCAGCAATGGCTAGAGTCACAATTGGCCACTACTGAAAAGTACGCCAATGTTCAAGAACAAGCGATCGCCTACCTCAAATCCCAGATCTCCCACCTCCACACCACCCAGCCTGGGCTCTTGCAACATATGGCGAGCCTCTTAGACGACTGGGTAGACCACCAGCAATCCACCCTCAACCGGCTGCAATTCCAGATTCAGCAGGGGGAAATGGAGCTACAGTCTTACCTCCAACATGTTCGAGACTACTGCCAGGAGGGTCAAAATTTAGCCATTGCTGACAATACCCAAACCCTCGAATTAGAAGCAGAAGTCATGGTGGCCCGCTCGATGGCGGTGAGCTTAGGGGGGCAATTACAGAGCGCCCGGTACTATATTCAGACCTTAGCGGCAATGGTGCACCATCACCATGCTGATCTAGCGCACCTCACCGGGGCACTACAGACCACCCTGACAGCGATTGCTGAAACAGCCCCTATAGAAGAAGGGATGGATTCGGAGCCAGCCGAACCTGAGGTTCAGGCGGGCTTAGAGCGGCTGGCCGCCCCGGAGCCTGAAGACGAAGTCATCACCCTGCGCCATGCGCTGCGGGTTCAGCAAGTGCGGATCTACGAGTTAGAAACCGCCCTCTCCGACCAATTTGGTCGCCACGCTCAGCTCAAGCAACGGTGCCAGACCCTCGCTGCGGAACGGGATCATTACAAGCGGCAGGTAGAGCAACACCCAGGGCAAGCTGTTGAAGCTGAGGCTGTGACACCCTCGGATGAGGCCGCCGATCAAGGCTTGCCAACCCCTTGGCAACGGCGGTTGCGGTTGCATCCCCCTGCCCCCATCCAACCCCTCAAAATCCAAGGGGAATGAGTTGAGGCGCTTACGCTTAGGTCGCCGATTCCGGCATGGGATCTTCCACTAAGACCGATTGCAAGAGGGGAGCCATTTCATCTTTAAGTTGCCCCGCTCGAATCAACTCAGCATAGGTATCGGCCTCGATCGCTAACAGCTCCTCCTTCATTTGCTCAATGGCGAAGGTTTGCAGGTCCGGATGCTCTTTTCGCAAAGTCTGTAGCTCTGTTGTGACTTGGTTCAGTTGTCCTTCCACCAAGGCAATTTGGTATTTGCAATACTCTGGATCCAATTCCTGCTGCTGTTGAATTTGCTGTAAACGCTCTAGGACCCGCGTGAGGGCCATCCGTCTGGCCACAGATTGGTTGTAGCTTTGTCGCAGGGGTTGATCCCCCAAGAGGTCTAGGGCTTCTAAGAGGGGTTTGGTCGTCAAGCCTTGCACCAGTAGGGTAAACAGCATCACCCCAAACACAATGGCAATGATTTCCTCCCGTTCTTCAAGGACGGCGGGGACGCTCAAAGCCAAGGCCACTGAAACCGAGCCCCGCAATCCGCCCCACCACAGCAGGGTTTGGCCGCGCAAATTGATGTCAGAGCCGACCCACCAATTGCTCAAGGCCCCCAGCCCAAAAATACTAATGGCCCGCACCACGATAATGATGGCGATCGCCACCAAAATCGTGTCGAGGTTGCTAATTAACCCCTTGAACACCACCTGGTCGCCAATCAACAAAAAGACAATGGAGTTGACAAAAAAGGCGACAAACTCCCAAAATTCTGACACCGATAATCGGGTGCGGGGATTCATGCCGATCCGGGAACCAAAATTCCCCAAAATCAACCCCGTGGTCACCACCGCAATCACCCCTGAGCCATCCAACTGCTCCGCCACCAAATAGGTGCCGTAGGCGGAGACCAGGGTGAGGGATTGCTCCACCAGAGGTAGGTCAAACCGCTGGGTCAAGAACGAAATCCCGAAGCCAATCAGGCCACCCACACTCACCCCAATCCCCACGAATAGCAAGAATCGAGCGATGGTCACCGGCACTTCAAACTGCTCGATTCCCAGGGCCAACCCCAGGAGCAGGTTGTAGGCGACTACGGCCACCCCGTCGTTAAACAGACTTTCCCCTTCCATCAGGGTGGTGAGTCGCTTATCAACCCCCAATTCCCGGAACAGGGCCACCACCGAGACTGGGTCCGTCGCCGAAAGGCTGGCTCCGACCAAGAGCGCTGTCGCCACAGAGGTCCCGGCCACCCCCCGCAACCCAGCAAAAAGGCCACCCACACAAATCACCACCCCCAAAACGGCGTAGAGGGTAATGGGTAGCCAGTCTCGCTTGAGTTTCGACCACTGGATATTCCAAGCGGCTTCAAACAGCAGGGGCGGCAAAAAGATAAATAGGATCAGCTCTGGCGACAGATTGATCAGCCGCACATCTAAGATGGCGAGTCCCAGACCCACCAGCAGTAGCAGCAGCGTGTAGGGAATGTTGCGCAGCCAGCTCAGCGCCCGCGAGAGGGTCGCCACCCCCAAGGAAACGGAGAGCACCAGCAAGAACTTTTGCAGTCCTTCCTCAATCACCGGATTGTCTAAGGAGGGATCAATGAGGGCTATGGGCAAGAACATAAGGGGGGCCAAAACTTACCACTGCCCATCTTAGTGGTTACGCAGCTCGGGTAGGGGGCTGACTTAAGATCAAACGCACCTTGCCGGTTGACGCGAACCCGATGGTGACGGTTACAGGGCTTTCTGGGTGGTCGTGCTATGGCCATGCCCTGTGCCTGCCCCACCGTCACCGAGGGTGCAACCGAAGGATGTCGTATCCATGTTGAGCAGCGTCAGCGCCCGCCCAAACCTTAGGATGAAGCCGCTTCGGCCCGTAGGGTTTGGGCTTGGGCCAATAGCGCCTCGGCAAAGCTCAGGGCATCTTGGTGAGATTGGCCACCGGTCAACTGGGCCAGTTCATCGCGACGTTCAGCGGCATCTAAGGGTTTGACCCTCACCACCGTACGAACTTGCTCCGCTTGGGCAACGGCGCTTTTACGGGGCGCTTTACGGCCTGGTGCGGCGGCAACCGGCTGGTCGATCACTTCTTTGCCGACTCGAAAATGGGCATCGGCCATAGCCGCCACCATCGGTTGGTGGGTAACGCAGAGCACCTGTTGCGATCGCCCCAAATGGTAGAGCTTTTCGGCGATCGCTTGGGCCACCCGCCCCGATACCCCCACATCAATTTCATCAAACACTAAGGTTCCCACCGCCGAAGCCTGGGAAAAGCTGGCTTTGAGGGCCAACAGGAAACGACTCATTTCCCCACCAGAAGCCGTATCCGCCAAGGGTTGCAGGGGCTCACCGGGGTTGGGACTAAATAAAAATTCCACCTGATCGGCCCCCATGGCCGTGGGAGACACTGGGGTGAGCCCTACTTTAAATTGCACCTGCTCCATGGCCAGGGGCTTTAACTCTGCCACCAAGCGATCTGCTAGGGCCTGAGCCGCCTTTTGGCGTTGATGGGTTAGCGCTGCGCAACTGTCGATCAACACCGCTTGCTGGGCTTCGTATTGCGTTTCTAGCGCTTCCAAAGATTGGCTTTCACCATTCAACAAATCTAGGGACGCTTGGATTTCTTGGTAGTACTCAATCAGTTCCGGGAGCGATCGCCCATACTTACGGCACAACTGCTTCAGTTGGCTGATGCGATCCTCAATGGTTTCCAATCGCTGGGGATCAGTTTCCAGGCCCTCTCCATAGGCATTCATTTGCCGCCCCGCCTCTTCCACTTGGGCCAGGGCATCATTAATCAAATCTAGGATTGGCTCCACTTGCGGGTCATACCGCAGCATGTCCTCCAAAATTTGCCCTGACTTCCCCAGCAGATCAGAGCAAGCTGCATCCCCCTGATCGTTCTCGTAGAGGATTTGGTAGACCTGGTAACTTTGCTGCTGTAGCTCCACCGCATGGGCCAGCCGCTGCCGCTCCTGCTCTAATTGGCCTAGCTCTTCGGGATCGTCTAGTGCTGCCGTGGTGAGCTCTTGGCATTGATAGTCAAACAGATCCAGCTGCTCTTGACGCTGTTGCTCAGCACGACGACGGCGCTCTAAAGCCCTATGGGCCGCTGTGGCCGCTTCATAATCCGTGGCCACCCGCTGGCGTTGTTGGGCCAAAGGGTCACCCCCTACCCCATCTAGCCAAGCCAGCTGCAAAACGGGGTCTCCCACCTGTAGGGTTTGCCCTTGGGCGGTAATCTCTACCAAGTGCAGCCGCAAGGCTTCGACGAGGGGCTTATTGACCGCAATTCCGTTGAGCTTGGAGCGACTGCGAACGGTGCCTCGCCCTAGGGTTAACTCCCGGCTACAGATGAAGCGATCGCCCACCACGTCAACCTGCTGGGTGGCTAACCAAGACTGCGTGGCCGGCGAAAGACTAAAGGTGGCTTCCACCAATGCCCGCTTTTCTCCAGAGCGCACCATCCTTTGGCTGACGCGCCCCCCCAGCACCGCATCGATCGCGTCCAAAACAATTGATTTACCCGCCCCCGTTTCCCCTGTCAAGACATTCAGACCACCCTCAAAGGAGAGTTGCAATTGATCGATCAGGGCAAAATTTTCGATCTGCAAGGACAGCAACATAACGTAGTGCTTTAGGTCAAAGGCAATCCCAAAGACACTATGACACGAATTCCTAAGTCCCTGGAATCAGCAAGCAGGGCGCTAACTCAGCCCACGGCAACCCAACTCAAACAATACATCAGAACTATAGAGAGATCACCCACCCCTGGCCCAGCGGTGAGTGGCCACAAGGTTTGTTACGATAGTTTACACAGGCCCTTTCCGTTAACTCTGCCGTGGCCGCCCCTTCTCTGGATAGCTTTTCTCCTATGGCCGACTCTTCTGAGCCCTCAACACTGTTGCCAGGCTCGCCCGCAAATACCCTAGACCCCTTTGAGGAGCTGGAGTACGATGCCATTGCCATCCAGAACTATTATCGGCGGCGTCCGTTCCAGGTGGTCGGGCGGATCATCAATATCGTTTGGCCCTTTCTGAGTTTTGCCCTGGGCCTATGGTGGGATCAACGCACCGGCCAGATCGAACGCCGCCAATCCAAACGCGCCCAACAATTGCGGCTGATCCTCACTCAACTCGGACCGGCCTATATCAAGATTGGCCAAGCCCTTTCGACCCGTCCCGATTTAGTGCCCCCGTCCTATCTTGATGAGCTCACGCGCCTACAAGATCAGCTACCGCCGTTTTCGAACGAAATCGCCTTCCGTTACATCGAGCAAGAGTTGGGGGGGACCCCAGCCACCGTCTATGCAGAAATCTCATCCGAGCCGGTTGCTGCTGCTTCCTTGGGGCAAGTGTATAAAGGCAAGCTCAAGAGCGGTGAAACCGTTGCCATTAAGGTGCAACGCCCCGGCTTGGCGAAGCGAATCACCTTGGATCTCTATATTTTGCGGCAGTTAGCCCAGTGGATTACCAATCGAGTCGAGCGGGTCCGTAGTGACCTCGTCGGCATCATGGATGAGTTTGGGGCGCGCATTGTCGAAGAAATGGACTACACCCATGAGGGGGAAAATGCCCAGCGATTTTCTCAGCTCTATGGCCATTTGCCGAATATTTATGTCCCTCACATTTACATGGAATATACCGCCCGGCGGGTGCTCACCATGGAGTGGATTGAGGGGACTAAGCTGACCCAGATTGAGGCCCTGGCAAAGCAGGGGATTGATGCCACTCACTTGATTGAAGTCGGCGTGCAATGTTCCTTAAGGCAATTGCTGGAACATGGTTTTTTCCATGCGGATCCCCATCCCGGCAATCTTTTGGCGATGGCCGATGGCAATCTGGCTTATCTTGATTTCGGCATGATGAGTGAGGTCAAACCGTACCAACGCTATGGCCTGATTGAGGCGGTGGTCCATATGGTTAACCGTGACTTTGAGGGGCTTGCTGCCGACTATGTCAAATTAGAGTTCCTCACCCCCGACACCGACTTGACACCGATTATTCCGGCCTTGTCGGACGTCTTCAACAATGCGTTGGGGGCTAGTGTGGCAGAGCTGAACTTTAAAAGTATCACCGATGAATTCTCGGCCCTGATGTATGAATATCCCTTTCGAGTCCCGGCCTATTACGCCTTAATTATCCGTTCCCTGGTCACCCTAGAGGGGATTGCCATTAATGTGGATCCCGAGTTCAAGGTGCTGAGTAAGGCGTATCCCTACGTAGCCAAGCGCTTGCTCACGGATGGCTCACCAGAGCTACGCGCCTCCCTACAAGACTTGTTGTTTAAGGATGGCGAGTTTCGGTGGAATCGCTTGGAAAATCTGTTGCTCAATGCTCGCAACAGCGATGATTATGATCTCAGTGGGGTTGTTGACCAAACGGTTGAGTTTCTATTCTCAGAGCGGGGCATGTTTATTCGCGATCGCCTCGCCGATGAAGTCGCCCGTGAATTGGATCGGCTGGGACAATCCATGGTCACATCCATACGGCAAACCATCCAAAAACAATTCGGACAGGCGACAGAGGTCAGTCCCCATGGCCCTGTCTCATCAGCCCCAGCCCAACCGGACGATACCTGGGAACGGGTGACGCGCATTCTCGATATCCTCCAGCAAACCCAGGGATTTGATCTGGGCATGGTAACCCGCATCGCCCCTCAAATCCTCTTAAAATCAGAAACGCGCGATATGGGCCAACGAATTGTTGGCAACCTCACCCAACGGGCACTGGCCCGACTGCTGCGGGATGTACTGCTGTCAGACCCGGCTGATCAGGGCAAGCCCCTTACCCAGCAGCATTCCCCTAAACGTTTACCTGCGGCGCGCTAGCACGGCATCTTTATCCCCAATGTTGCCGTTGCTTTTTCTGGGTGATCACTGTAGCTAAAGCAACGGTAAAAGACTTTTCAAACCGCCGCTTAGGGCAGTATCGTTCCGTGCTAAAGCTCTAATCCCCCGAGGCGATCTTGTAATTCTGCTTCCCGTCGCTCTAGTTCGATACGCTCGAGCTTGAGGCTTTTTTCTAACTCTTGAATTTCATCTCGCCGGGCAGTTGTTTCTAGGGTGCGTCGATCCACTTCTTGGCTCTCTAAGGTGAGGGATTGTCGCCACTGTTCAGCCCGCTCCACCTCTTGTTCTAAAGTCCGGGGCGTTACCCCTTGGGCTAAAAAGGTGTCGATCAGATCCATCACCCACGGCATGGCATCTTCAGCAAGAATGGCATGCTCGTCATTTTCATCAAGCTTAACCAGTACCAAGACCCCTTCATGGAAGCTGAGGGGCGTTGCCATGGTCACAACGCGCTCATCAGCCAATCGCTCCCACATATAGTCCTTAATGTTGCGGGCGAGTAACCGTAGGGCCATTTTGTGGTCAGGCTCTATCGGTTCAACCTTGGCCAGATATTGCATCGGTTCTGTAAAGGTGCCTACGGCTTGAGTATACCCCTTACCCATTCATCTCCTTTGGGCACTAGGGCGAATTTTCCTTCTCTAGAACAACTGTGCCAAAAAAGAGAGAGGCACAAGGTGTCTACTACAGCCGGGGGGCAATACAGTACAACACAATCAGCGCTTGTTTCCTAAGGGATAGGTAAGGTTCAGGGACTTACCGTCAGTCGTTTAGGGAAAACCGCTTTTGCCGTGTGCTGTTGAAATAGTTGGATCCTTACCCATGAGTCAGTCGTTGTCCGCACTCTGGCCGACCGCTAGCTTGCCCGTTGCTTTGAGGAAGGAGCAGCCCTCGCAGCTGTCAAACTATGACCTCATCGAGCATTGCCAGGTTCAGCATCGTCCCGATAAAGTTGCATTTTCAGAATTAGTGCACCGCTATCAGAGTCATGTCGAGCGTCTGTTATACCATCTTGCCCCGGACTGGTCTGATCGAGCTGATCTGACCCAGGAGGTTTGGATTCGGGTCTATCGCCACCTCAATCGGCTCCAAGATCCAGCCCGGTTTAAAGGATGGCTGAGTCGAATTACGACGAATCTTTTTTATGACGAGCTTCGCAAGCGCAAGCGGTTTAGGTCGCCTTTATCTCTAGACGCGCCGCGTCAACTGAGTGATGGCCAGGTGGATTGGGAGTTACCAGCAACGGATCCCAGTCCCGTAGATACGCTGATGACCCAAGAGTTTTATGGGCAACTGCAAAAGGCGATCGCAGTGCTCCCAGAAGCGTTCCGTACCACGATTGTTTTGCGGGAAATTCAAGGGCTTAGCTACGAGGAAATCGCTGAGATGACGGGGGTTTCCCTGGGCACTGTCAAATCTAGAATTGCCCGTGCACGTCATCGTTTACAGGGGGATCTAGAGCGTTACCTGAAGACGGAGGTATTTGCATAACTCATACCTAGACGAGTCATCATTCCTCAAAAACTTATCATTCCAGCCCCCCCACTTGCCGAAAGTTCCGAGTATGATCGGATTCGACTTGTAAAGCGTCAGCGTTACTGTTGAGGTCCATAACTAACTATGACCATCTCGCAGAGATCACGATTTAGATCCCTATCGATCTAGAGCAAGGGTTTTGGTGAGATTATTCCTAAATTTTGGGAAACATGGCTAGCTAATGGGGGTTCTAGATTGATCCCTTGAGCTCCCTGCAATTGGGGCATTGATTCTGATATGAGTTCACATCATCAATCTGACGTTGATGTCAACGATCACCGAGATATGGGGGACTGCCGCCCTCTTACTAAAGAGGGCGTTAGCCAGACCTGTGGCGATCTTGATGTCATTAAGCGCGATCGCTTTGAGCTGCTGAGCGCCTACCTAGATGGAGAAGTCTCTCCCAATGAGCGTCGCTTGGTCAGCCTGTGGTTAACAGAGGATCCGGAGACCCAGTGCCTGTACCGGCGCTTGCTATATTTGCGTCAAGGCTGCCAAAGCCTGCCACAGCCCTCCCCCTCAGTGCAACCCCTAGAAACCCTCACAGATCGGGTCTACCAGCGCCTCAATCAACGGGTACAGCGCACCTGTATGGCTGGCTTTGCAGCCGTAGCCCTCGCTGTATTTGGGGTTTTCTCAGGTACCCTGAGCCATCGTTTGTTCGAGACCGGGATGCTGCAAGTGGGTACACCATCCATGGATGAAAACTCATCCATCGGGGGAAACACCCTCGACGTTGGCATTCATGAACCGTCTGAGCCCTCCGTCACGGTTGCCGCCGAGCCGCGCATGGAAACGCTGGTAGAGCAAATGAATAATAGTCGCACCCCACCGGATTAGAGTCTGACCTGTAGCGAATAGACCGGTGCAGCACCATTACCTATCTATACAGCCATGACGTCACGATGGTTGGCTCGGCACCACCGGTAAGTCAATGTAAGAACTGCCCATCGCCCCAACAGTAACGGTAATTATCCTGGCATCCATCAAGGTCTGTCTGAGAGCAGCAGGTGTTGCACCCGGATTCATCGCATAGGCAGGAAAACAGGCTGCGCTGATGCTGAGCCGCAAAGCTTGGCCCACCATGAGACAAAAGCAAGTGGGCTGTAAAGACAGCCGATAGTCTGTCGGTGCTAGGTCCGTGGCATTGAAGCGGCCATAACCCTGACTCAGGGGATACACTCTCCCATCGGGAAAAACCTCTGACAAGGTCACGGACAGATCAAAGCTAGGGCTATCGACCCCACAGGTCAGTGCCACCGTAATCTCCCCCGAGATGGCTAGCGGCGCTTCTAAGGGCGCAGTGGTGTAGGTCAGCACATCGCTGCGGCCATCAATGGCGGCCCGATCAAAAACGCCCGCTGGGATAGCCGCATGGCCCCCCAGAGCAGGGACTGGACGCCAAGGGTCATGGACAATCGTATCTTGTCCCCTAGGGGGATGTTCTGGCACCATCGGTCGTCCGTCTGCATCATCGCCCATCGGCACCAAGGTGCCATCCCCTTGGCGAATACTGGCTAGGCCGGTGCTAAAGCAGCCCCATTGCTGCCGATGGGCTTGGGGCCAGCCCTCAAACTGTCGCCAGCGATTAGTCCCCATTTCAAACCATGACACCCCGACCAGGGACTTATCTAAGGGATCGCCTTTCAAGGTGTGATCAAACCAAAGGACCTGTAGGCGATCTATCGGGCTCTCTGCCTGGGGGCCAAAGTCACGGTTGCCCACCCTGCGGCTCCAGGGAAGATGCCCCCAAGGGCCAATCCAAAGGGGCTGGGGGTATTGACTACGGGCAATCATTTCTTGGTAAAGGCGCACATCTCCCGTGAGGTAGGGATCAAACCACCCCCCGATATGGAGCATGGGCAAATCGACTTGGCTCAGGTCCGGGGTGATCTGCTCCCAGTAGGGGTCCGTTTGGGGATGGGTCAGCCATTGGTGAAAGAAGGAGTCGAGACCATAACGGACTAAGACCTCGGGACAAACCGCCATGGAATTCTGAAAGAGCGGTTGTCTAGCGGCGGCGTATAGGGCGGTATAAGCTTGCAGGTCTCCCTGTCGCCGAGCCGTTTCAGCCGCCAATTGGATAGCCCACCCCGCCCCCGCCTGAAGCAACAAAGCACCATTTTCGTAGGCCCAATCGCAGTAGGGATGGTAGCCCACCATGGCGGGGGCCAGCGCGACTAACGCATCGGGTTTGGCTTGGGCGGCATAGAGCTGGGTCATGCCTTGATAAGAAAATCCATACATCCCCACCCGGCCATTACTGCCGGGTAATTGGGCTGCCCAATTCACCGTTTCTAAGCCATCTTGCACTTCAGCCTCAAAGAGGCAAAAATCGCCTTGAGAGGTGCCCCGCCCCCTCACATCTTGGATGACCACCATGTATCCCTGGGCGGCGTACCAAGTGGGATGAGCGTAGACCACCGTCGAAGCGATCGCGCGCCCATAGGGCTGACGCATCAGTAAAACGGGGAAAGGCCCCTCTCCCTGGGGAACATAAACATCGGCATCTAGCCTGCCCCCATCTTGGGTCACCATCGTGCCCACATACTTCGTACCCTGGAATTCCAACGGTATACCCCCGTACGGTCTTGAAAGGATTAATCCCTAGGGCGTTACGCTAATCCTGGCATCACCCGATCCGTCCGCCGTAATACCGCTAGGTCCTCAGCATCGAGTTCGACTGGTGTCCCTCCTCGAATCAACTCGGCAAAGTCTTCATTCGGCACCATGATGCACAGGGCATACAGGCGATCGCTGCCCGTATTCTCAATCACATGAATGCCATTCGGAGGCACTAAAATGCTGTCCCCAGCCTGAATGGCAACGGTTTTACCATCACAAATTGCCCGCCCTTGCCCTTTCAAAACAAAAAACATCTCCACAGCCACTTGGTGACGGTTGGGCGGCGTCTTGCCCCCGTGATCAAAAATCTCGACACAGTAGGTCAAGGACATATTGGCCACGGTAGGATCAAACACCAAGGCTAAACGGTTAGTGTCTTCAGGACTGATCCGAAAAGCTTGATAATCAAGGGGAGATTTAATGACAGGAACAACACAGCTTGTCGGCAAGGCGCAGCTGGTAGGGGTCATAGGTTTACGCTCGGGAAGAATTTAAGTGATCGCCACCCTCTTGATAGCAAAGCTCACCCCCTCTGGGGGTGAGCCCTGCAACAATCTGTGATGCTTACCGTCCGATCATTTTATCCACGTCTGCAAAATGGGCATTCTGGACTCAACCCAAGCCTTAAGCGTGAGACCATACATCATCAAAGGTTAAAACCCTGATCCACGAAGTTATGGATCAAAGCAGGGGGCACTCCCACATAGCTGAATGGCAAGCCAACCTCTATCTTGTAAACACATCCGTAACGTCCCTACGGGTTGTTCCTGGAAATGGGGCGTACACAGCCCAAACACAACAGCAATCCATGGCATTGCCACCCAACGTTTAGCAACCCTAAACCCTGGCGCAAAAGTACTAGGCCCAATAGATTTGGATGTAATCCATACGGTATGAAACAGATTCTTGTCATTGAAGCCGAACCAGTAGCCAGCCAGTTTTTACAAGGTGTTTTAGCCGACGAAGGTTACGATGTCACCCTGGTGAACAATGGCGTCACTGCCCTAGAAGTTATCCAGACCCTCCACCCCGCCATGGTGATTTGTGATTGGGATTTACCAGGGGTAACCAGTAGTCTGACGGTCTGCCAGGAAATCAAGGCAAATCCGAGCCTGTCCACCCCGTTCTGTCTCATGTTGATGGTGCCTGGGGAAGCTGCCGAGCGGGTGAAGGCACTAGAAATGGGGGCTGATGATTTGCTCTCAAAACCCATTGATTTGGCCGAATTGAAGGCCAGAGTGAGGGCTGGTGTCCGCATGTGGCAACTCACTCAAGATCTCCATGAACAAAAACAGCTCTTGGAGGCTGAGCTGTTTGAAGCGGAAACCTATGTGCGATCGCTATTACCGCGTGACCTAAACGATAAAGTCGCTATCCAATCTCGCTTCATCCCATCCCGGCTATTGGGGGGCGACTGCTACGACTACTATTGGCTGGATCCAGATTACCTCGCCCTATATCTCCTAGATGTCTCTGGCCATGGCTTGGGATCGGCCCTACTATCAACATCGGTACTAAATCTACTGCGATCGCAATCCTTGCCCGACGTTAATTTTTACCGTCCTGACAGCGTGATCAAGGCGCTGAATGAAACCTTTCAGATGTCCGATCAAAATGAAAAATATTTCACCATTTGGTACGGCGTCTACAACCAAGCCAATCGGCAGCTCTTGTATACCAGTGCCGGTCATCCCCCCGGAATCATTGTGTCCCGCGATGAGGCTGGTGTGGTCACGACGACCCGCCTGCGAACCTCTGGCATGCCAGTCGGGATGATGCCAGAAGCCCAATACCAGTGGCAACGCTGCCATGTGCCAACCAACAGCCGCCTATATCTCTTTAGCGATGGTATTTACGAAATCATCCAGGCTGATCAAACCATGATGGGGCTCGATGCGTTCGTTGATATTTTAGCGTCGGTACAGCCGGACCAAACCATTGACGACATCCTGAACGAGGTCACCACTCGCAACCAACATCAGCCCTTTACCGATGACTTATCTTTACTCGCGATTGACCTCGCGTAGCGCCATCCCGGCCATTGCCGCTCATGCTCAAAGGCCTGAAGCCGGGATGGAAGGTCACCGTTACAACATTGCCAACCCGCTAAGATACTTCTGCAACTTTAGCAGTGAAGGCAGTGCGATCCGGCAGGATCTCAAACACTCGATCCATGCTGGTGAGTTCAAACAACATTCTGACCTGATCGTTGATAGAGCACACAAACATTTCTTTCTGAGCCGCACGTACCTTCTTCAGTACCATCACTAAGGCCCCGAGGCCAGAGCTATCAACGAAAGAAATATTAGTGAGGTCGATCAATAACTTTTCGGCACCAGCAGCAAGGGCATCGTCCACCTGCTGCCGAAATGAATCTGCTTGAGTGCTGTCAAGAATACCAACCGGCTCAATGATCTTGACCCGTGAATTCATAATATCCTCAATAAATCAAAAGCTGATCATGGTTGTATGTTGGCCATGCCGCCACTACAACACAATGATCCTGGCTATTTGAAGCGTACCCTCCTAGCCCTACACTATTGACGTTTTAGGGATGAATCACCACAGGGTAATTACGGCTCTATCAAGATAAACTTCAGTTCGCCCCTACGTATTAAACGATTGCCACCGTGAGGATTCAGCACCAGGGCTTGGATATGGGCCGTCAGAGGCTGGCTGATTCGATTTAAGACCGGCAACCAAGACCATTGTTTCTCCAGCAGCGGCTTAATCTGGGGCCAGTCGAGGTACAGCAGCTCTCCATTAGGAGTCTTCACAGTCTGCGGGGTTGACTGAAAACTGCGATACCCTCCCGAGCCATCATGCTGAGACGTATCCAAAACCCTTTGCAAAGCTTCTAGCGAGGTTGCAAAGATATCGTAGTTGTCAACCTGGGTGTGCACAGCTACAACGTCAGGCGCGATCTGAGCCAGACCAGCTCGGGACGCTGGTGTCACCGATAGTCTTGTCCAAGCGGTGATCAACCGATCATTCAGTTCGACTTGGGCAACCCCAAAGCCGTATTGCTGGGCCTGCAGATCAAGGCGCTGGGTCTCTGCCGTTGGCGCAGCGTCGGACTTAGAGACAAAAACCCATGCGGGCAACAGCCCTGGCACGAGACCCAACGCATAGTCCCCTTCGTCCCTGGCCCATAACTCAGCCACGGTCATCCCATCTGCATCCATGCCCAGGGAGAGGGCCGTGACGACCGGTTGAACCGCGCTCTGAACCAAATCATAATGTCCCAGACCTTCAGAAAACGTCTGCCAAAGGGTGGCAACGTTATGACTGCCAGCCGCCAAAATACTTTCAGGCGGCAACCAGTCCATCGCTGCCACTGGCTGGTTAGGGGAGACGGGATAGGGCGTAAATTCATGGCCAGGGGCAGCGGCAAGGGCAGTGTCGGCAGTGATCCCCTGGGGGGTTAGCCGCCAAGACACAAACAACTTTTGCCCAAGGGAAGCAGTAGAACGACCTTGCTGGTTGCCGTTTAACCCTAACCAATCCAAGGTCGGATCTAGGCTGCTATAGGTCCAGGCAATGCGCCCAGGTGGCAATTGCTCCACCAACTCTTGGTACAGAGGGTCCTGGGCCAGGCTAATGTCAGGGGCTTGGAAGGCCGAGATTGCCTGACGCACCACTTGCGGATCATTGGCCAACAATAGGTAGCGATCGCCCACAACCGCCGAAGCAAACTGACGGCGAGGGGAAGAACTGGCAGGCCCTATAGCGACATCAACGGGGCGATTATAAATTAAGGTGGTTCCTGCAATGGGCTCAAAGATTAGCGCTTCGCCGGCAATCACTTGCTGTTGCCAAAAGAGATGGGCCGCCTCCCTCGCCTTCAAGGCTTGACGACTGGTGAAAACCACCAGATAACCGGGCTGTTGGCCATTGGCCGCTTGATGATCTAGATCAGCAGACGTGACGGCAAACGTAACTTCATCCCCTAACCAAGGTCGTAAATCAATGTCATAGTCCAAACCACTCGTTGTAGATATCCAGCTTTTAAAGGCTTGCCAGGTTTGGCGAGATTGAGATCGATGTTGCGGCGCACTGACCAGTTGTCGTAAGCCCCACAGGCGATCAGGACGGGTTAATAACGACATCATGATCGGTGACTGGCGCGGGACAAATTGGGCCGCACTGGGGGCTAACTGGCTCCCTTGCCCCAGGAGCGCCTTAGGATTTTGAGTAGTCAGTCCCCAAAACCCAAGCAAACCAACTAGGAGTAGCCCCCCTGCTACAGCTGCCAGTCCCGAAAAAAACGTACGCAACTTCATGAAGCCTCATAGGAACCCACAACATGCCTGACGGGGCATTGGTACTCACCGTACTTGTTGTACTGGTCGTCAACACCTGAATTAGTGTATTACTCTGTACGAGCCCTGGCTCATGATGGTGACGTTTAGCGACATACTGACATCTATATAGGATCTAAAAGCCATGGGAGCAGCCCTGAGTTTGAGCGTCCGGGGCAGGATTCAATCGAAAGAGTCGCGCCATACTGCCACTAGCCGGCCCTGAATATCGACCTGGTTGGCCAAGAATTCTTGCACCGGATAATTTGCATTGGCGGGCTTAAGCTGAACTTGATTGCCTTGACGATGAAAGTATTTGAGGGTGGTCTCACCCCGTTCCACCCTGGCAGCAACGATGGTGCCTTCACGAATGCTTTTGGGATCGTGAACCGGCCTCATAATCACCATGTCGCCATCCTGAATCATGGCATCGACCATGCTGTCACCATTGACCTTTAAGGCATAGTCCCCTGCTTTGATCGGCAAACCGGCCAAATCTAACCGACTCACTTCGTCGGTATACGCTTCATTCACATAACCGGCAGCAATCGTTCCATATACCGGAATGCCGTGGATATCTTGGAGAATACGAATGGTGCGTGCTTTCCCTTCGCTCCAGTCGATGTATGCTTTTTTGCGCAAATGGTCAAGACGACTCTGAATAGGTGCTGGAGACTTTAACCCCATCGCTTTCATCATTTGCCGAATGGAGGGGGAATGTTGATTTTCACGAATGTAGTCCACCAGCCAGTCGTACAGCTCTTGTTGGGCCTCAGTAAGGG
>CAYGVA010000020.1:0-36532 GCA_964353225.1 uncultured Leptolyngbya sp. | reverse complement strand
TTAGCGTAGGGGCTTACGAACGAGGAGGGGCCAAGATAATCGCAATGAATCTCCCATGCCCACCCCAGAGCAGGCCATTAAAAGAGATGGGATTCATTCCAGGGGCTGAGGGGGGTGCGGTGTTGCGCTAAAGCCCTGGGGAGGCGGCAATGATCACCCCAGGGCAAAACGACGACACTACAGCGAGTCAGGAGACGCTTAGGGACGCCATTAATGATGTCCATTGGCAGTTTAAATGCTCCCTTGATCCTGATGACTATGGGGCATATCGTTTGCCACCAGCAAAGCTGGCTCCAGACATGCGGTATGGGGCGTTATTCCTAAAAAACACGATGCTGGCTCCAGGATGATGGGTGGAGCTGATGGCAACCGGAGAAAGGCTTTAGAGCCTCTAGATGCTCAAAACCCGAGCTTAGGCACTAAGCCTAAGCTCGGGTTTTGGGTTGCCATGAATGAGGCGATGACTAGAGCTGATCTAGCTGGGTTTTGAGGGCTTCTAGCTCAGCATCTACGGCTGCATCCTGGGGGGCGGCAACTGGGGCTTCCCCCTCTGGCAAGGCAGCTTGACCCACGGAACCGCCCGCCAGTTGAGCCTTCATCGCGGCTAGTTCATCGTCAACATCCCCACCCGCTTCTAGGGCGGCAAACTGACTTTCTAAGTCGGTCCCTGCCAGTTCCCCGGCAGCCTCGGACTTAGCCTCCATCATCAACACTTTTTCTTCCATGCGCTCGAAGGCGCTCATGGCACTGTTGGTGTTGAGTTGCCCCATGGTGCTTTGGAGCTGCTCGTTGGCCTTGGCGGCGCTAACCCGAGCCTTGAGCATATCTTTCTTGGTTTTGGCTTCAGAGATTTTACTCTCTAGCCCCATCAAGCTTTTCTTGAGTTGATCAACCTGGCCCCGCTGGCTGTCCAACTGGGTCTTGAGGGTGGCGGCGGTTTCTGCCTGGGTCTTTTTACGGGTCAGGGCTTCGCGAGCCAGGGTTTCATCCCCTTTTTGCAGCGCGAGCTGAGCCCGCTGCTGCCAGGTATTGGCCTCAGACTGGGCTTTCTTGTGCTGTTGCTCAACCCGCTTTTGGGAGGCGATCGCCTGCGCCACTGCTTGGCGCATTTGCACCAAATCCTCCTGCATATCGATGATGGCTTGATCCAAGATTTTTTCAGGATCTTCAGCCGAACTGACAGCGGCATTTAGGTTAGAGCGGACAACTCGGCTAACGCGATCAAACAACCCCATGGCTCTGCTATTCCTTCCAAATGTTGTGTGTAATGGGGAGGCTAACCCCCAGAGGGACTTTTTTCTTAGGTGACGGTGGGTTGCGTGGTCTACGCTAGGCCCAATCATCTACAAAGGACATGCCCACACCTTATCGCTGAATTCAAAACTCAGACCTAGGTTTCCTTAATCCTAATGAGAAACAGCCTAATTGTTTTCAGTCTTAACACATGGCTGGGAAGAGCAGGTCCAATTTCAAAGACACTCCCGGTTCTAATCCCTCAAAACGTTGGGTCAATGCTTTTTTACCAAAGTTTTGGGTCTTAGGACTTGGCCAAGTCATCCAGCTCCGTCGGATTCCATTTAAGGACTGAGGCATTCACCCCCAGGGTTTGCTTGCGTTTAGCATCGGCCTCAAACCAGGCAATGATTTGCTGGGGGGTAAGGGTGTCGATTGGGGTTTCTAAATCTTGGGCGATCGCCTTAAGCAGCTTGGCGGTCGAAATCGTCAGGCGGGTCAAAAACTTCTCTGGGGTGGTCATCAAGGCTTTGTCCACCTCGGCAGACTCCTCTGGGGTCAAAAATTGTAGGGATTGATCCAGCATGGTGCGTTGGAAAATAGGGGTGCTCCTTAGCCATGCTGACACAGGTGGAGGATGCAAGGGGAGCAAGGGCTTAAGGCGCAGGGGAGGAAGGGGTTGCAAACAGCCTCTCAGGGCGATTTCATCTAGACCCAGAAGGGGTCTGATAGGCTGAATCCACTTTATATATTCGTTGCGGATTATTCGTGATGCCCCAAACCCTTGAGCGTTTGCACATTGAAGTCACTAATGTTTGCAACTTTAAATGTGAGTTTTGCCCAGACGCGATTATGGAGCGTAGTCGGGGCCATATGGACTTAGCATTGCTCGATCGCCTCCTAGCTGAGGTGGCAGAGCACCAGTTAGCCGACATCGTCACCTTCCATCTAATGGGGGAGCCGCTGATTTATCCCCATGTGTTTGCCGGGATTGCGATGGCGGTGGAGCGGGGGTTAAAGCTGCATCTCACCACCAATGGCAGCACCTTTCATTTGCGGCCGGACCATATCGCCAAGTTGGTGGCATCTCAGATCCCCAAGGTAACGATTTCCTTGCAAACCCCCGATCCCCAGACCTTTACCCTGCGGGGAGCGCCCCCCCGGCTAGGGCCAGAGGCGTATTTTGAGGGCATTACCCACTACGTGCAGACCAACCTGCAAACCCCTGAATCCCCAACCCGTGTCCACATCAAGTTTTTAGATACGACCCCCCATCCTTTTTTGGTGCCCCATAAACCGATGCACATCGTCGAGGGCAAGGCGGCGATGCAGCAGGAGCTGCTGCATTGGGCAGAGCGATTATTTGCGGGCATGGCCGATGCACCGAGTCGGGAGGTATTGGCACGGGCGATCGCCCGCCACCGCCCAGGGCGTTGGCAACTGATTCCCCTGCATCCCAAACTCGTGCTAGAAACCTTCCCCCTCGATAGTTGGGGCAATGTAGAGACCACCCAGGTGACCCCAGCTCAATTTGGCTACTGCAATGGGGTCTCAGGTCAGGCGGGGGTGCTCTACGACGGTACGGTAGTGCCCTGCTGTAAAGACTATGAAGGGCGCATTCCCCTGGGTAATGCCCAGGAGGCCCCCCTCAAAGACATTCTGGCGGGCCCCTCCGCCTGTGGTCTCAAGCAAGGCTTCGATCGCCTCCAGGTAACGAACCCCGTGTGTCAACGGTGCATGGGGGCCGACACCCCCGCCAAAGCAGCGGTGCGTCAGGTGGGATCGGTAGCTTACTTTAAGCTCTATAACCCGGTGATGAAGCGATTGCAGCCCGGTTGGGGCGAGGTTTAGCAATCCATACGAGCTATGGCCGCAACCAGGGATGGCTCTGCTAGGTTCATAACCAGGTTTATCAACGCCCTAATCGCCCGTTTTTAACGCTTGACTGAACCGACACCGCCCCATCGACAAGTCAAATAAATGGAACCCATAGGTGCGCGATAGCTCCTCAAACACCTTGAGACCCCGCACACTGTTGCCGTTCTTATCGAGCCGGGGCGAAAACACCGCAATCCCCGCCTGGTTAGGCACCACCGCCATAATCCCCCCAGACACCCCGCTCTTGGCCGGAACCCCCACCCGATAGGCCCATTCCCCGGCAAAGTTGTACATGCCGCAGGTGTACATGACGCTGAGAATATCTCGAATGTAGTCAGGGTTAACCACCTGCCCCCCCGTCACTGGCTGCCGTCCTTGGTTGGCCAGGGTCGCCGCCATCATCGCCAGATCTTCGCAGGTGACTAGCAAAGAGCATTGCTGGTAATACAAATCCAGGGTTTCTTCGATGCGCTCATCAATCATGTTGAAGTTGCGCATCAGGTGGGCGATCGCCCGATTGCGGTGCCCCGTCACCCGCTCCGACATAAACGTCGAGACATCCACATGGACCTCGTGGTCAACGTACTGGCGAAACATTTCCAGCAAGCGGTTGAGCCGTTCTGTCGGGCCATCTCCCTTGATCAAACTGGTGGTGGCGATCGCCCCCGCATTCACCATCGGGTTATCAGGCCGCTTCGACGCCTCATCCAACCGAATTAGTGAATTAAACGGGTCGCCCGTAGGTTCGACCCCGACTTTTTTGAGCAGGCGATCGCGGCCATGATCCGCCAGGGCCATCCCATAGCTAAACACCTTAGAGATCGACTGAATCGTAAACGGCTGACTATCCCCCACCTGAAACCGCTGCCCATCCACCGTGACGATGGTGATGGCAAAGCGATCGGGGTCAGCCTTAGCCAACTCCGGAATGTACTGCGCCACCGTCCCCTCCGTCAGGGATTGGTATCGCTCGTACAGGGTTTCGAGAAAAGCCTGAATTGAGGTCATTAGGAAATACGTTGGGGCAATCCCTGGATGTAACGCATACCCTCAGGTACATCACAACGCTATACCACCGCAGCAGGCAGACAAATTAATATGGCGGACGTAGGGGTGGGTCTTGTACCCACCCTGCACCTTTTAATCAATGGAAATCTTGGTCGGCCCATCACTGGGGGGTGGGGTGTTGTCGTCATCCCCAACCGAAACGCCCCCTTGGCCATTGAGCCAGCTCTTCACGGGATCTTCACCCAAATCGAGACGTAATAGGCCCGAGGCAAAACCACCCACAAAGGCCACTGGCTGCCTTACGAGTTCCTGCAGAAATGGGGTCAACTCATCAAAAAACATCGCACGCCTCCTCACTATTCGCTGTCTATCCTAACGTGGAATCAGGCCCGCCCTCGACGGTTCATGGCCTGGTCGTAGGTGGTCTGATGGGCTTTCACAGAGCGTTTTAAATCCACCACCGGCTGGGGATAGTCCACCCCCAACTGCACCTGAAACCGCTTTTGCTCCACCGGCTGCAGTTGCCCCGGCAGATGCACCTTTGCCGCCGGGACCTGGGCCAAGACCGGGAGCCACCGTTTTACATAGGTGCCCTCTGGGTCATAGTCCTGGGCCTGCTTGGGAATGTTGAAATATCGAAATCCCCGCGCATCATTACCCACCCCGGCAGTGTAGTTCCAGTTACCCCAATTGCTGCAGACGTCATAGTCGATCAGCTGGGACTCAAACCATTCGGCCCCCATGCGCCAGTCGATGCCGAGGTTTTTGGTCAGGAAACTGGCCACGTTTTGGCGGCCCCGATTAGACATAAACCCGGTCGCCGCCAGTTCCCGCATATTGGCATCCACAAACGGGTAGCCCGTCTGTCCCGTTTTCCAAAGCTCAAACCGCTGCCAGTTCTGCTTCCAGGGGAGGGGAATGCCTTGAATGCCCGAGGGGCGAAAGATGCGATCGCCCTGTTGCTGACAGACAAACCGAAAATAATCCCGCCAGATCAGCTCAAATACCAGCCAATAGGTGGAGTCATTTTTAACCCGCTTGGCCTCATAGGCTTGCACCGCTTCGTAGACTGTGCGGGGTGACAAACAGCCCAGGGCCAACCAGGGGGAAAACTTAGACGAATAATCTTCCCCAAGGAGGCCATTGCGGGTTGCCTTGTAATGCTGAAGGCGATCGCGCTGCCAAATGTACTGGTCTAGGCGCTCTAGGGCAGCGGTCTCCCCTCCCTTGAAAGTCATGACGGCGCGAGCATCCTGGGCGATGGGCGTTAGGCCCAGTTCCCCCAAAGTCGGCATGTCCCCGGGGGTGAGGGCCGGTCGTGCAGGCAGGGCATGGGGCGTTGCCAAGGTCGGATTAACGGTGCTGTGGCGCTCAACCTGTTTGCGAAACTGGGTGAATACCGGCGGCAGTTGAGAGACCTCGAAAGGGAGACTCGCCGGGTGATATAAGGTTGCGCCCCAAAAGGTTTGACCGGTGCAGCCCACCGCTTTGAGCGCTGCCGCCACGGCTTGTTCCACCGTGGTCTCCTCGGAAGTAACCTCCTGGTGCCAATAACAGGCCCTGGCCCCCACCTGCTGGGCCAAGGCCGGGAGTACCTGCTCGGGTTCACCCTGTCGAATGATCAGGTCACTGCCCAAGCAGCGTAGGTTGGCCCGCAGGTCCCCCAGACTCTCCAACAAAAACTGAGCCCGGAAAGCACCCGTCTTGGGAAAGCCAAAATGGGTCTGCCCAAATTGACGGGGATCAAAGCAGTAGACTGACACCACCGGCTCCCCCAATCGCACCGCCTGACGCAGGGGCTCATGGTCATGGAGACGGAGATCGTTACGGAACCAGAGCAGAATAGCCATTAGAAAACTGGGGCTCGAAAGCAATTGTCAAAAATTCGGGCTTGGGCGATCTAAACTTATAAAAAGTTAACAATCCCATACATACTCTACCAGGACAAAATTCAATGGCCATTACTGTGGGCGATATCGCACCGGATTTTTCCCTCGCTTCCCAGGGGGGTGAGACCGTTACCCTGAGCCAATTTAAGGGGCACAAGCCAGTGGTGCTGTACTTCTACCCCAAGGACGATACCCCCGGCTGCACCGCTGAGTCCTGCAGTTTTCGAGACAGCTATGAAGCCTTTCAAGACTTGGGCGCTGAGGTAATTGGCATCAGCAGCGACTCCCCCACATCCCACAGTGCCTTTGCGGCCAAGCACAACTTGCCGTTTATCCTGGTCAGCGACATGGGGGCCAAGGTCCGCAAAGCCTATGGGGTACCCGCTACCTTAGGGTTGCTGCCGGGGCGCGTCACCTACGTCATCGATCGCGACGGCATCGTCAAGCACGTGTTCAACTCCCAGTTCAACGCCACCGCCCATGTGTCTGAGGCGTTATCCGTGCTGAAATCCCTCTCTGCGTAGCACCCATCATCCTTGCCCCATGTCCCTAGCCGACATCACCGCTCAACTAGAGCGCCTCACCCACAATCTTTCCTTTCCTAGCGAAACGGATACGCCCTGGCAGGTAATGGTGTGGCCAGAAGCGCCTGGTGCTGAGATTACGGACGCGGCGCTGCGACAATATCTGGCTCAACCCGCCGATGCACCCGTCGCCCCCCTGGCTCTAGGGGATTTAACCGCGCAGGTCAACCGTCGCTGTCGGGGCTATGGGGCCGAAGGGGAGGCTATCGCCCAGCAACACCAGCCGTTATTTCAATATTTAGAAGCGCAGCTCTCAGCGGTGCAGGTCTTGCGGGTGGGTCAGGTCACTGTTGAGGTGGTGGTGATGGGCTGTACCGAGACCAGGGAAATCGTGGGGGTGCGTACCCAGAGCGTGGAGACTTGAAGCCCGCATAATGTCTTTGCCGAACGGTGACACGAGCAAGACCATGACGTTCAAAACCATGACGGACCCAGGATGATAGCGGCTGGACCGCCTCTGTCATGCGCCTGGGTATTACGCCCCATACAGTAGGATCAATAAGCTGCTTGGACGCCCCCTGTGTTTTTTAGCGTTGTCATTCCCACCTACAATCGCAAACCCGTTCTCGAAAAATGTTTGCGGGCCTTAGAAGCCCAAGTTTTCGCCCCCGATAGCCCCATCGAACGTTACGAACTGGTGGTGGTGGATGATGGCTCCACCGATGGCACCGTGGAATGGCTCCATGAAAACCCAAAGACGTTCCCCCATGTACGGGTGGTGCAGCAGGCCCATAAAGGCATTGCCGAGGCCCGTAATCTCGGGGTCACCTCTGCCGAGGGGGATGTGATTGTCTTTATCGACAGCGATGTTTTTGTCTTGCCCGACTGCCTCAATTACCACGGGCTGGGCTTGCACAAGGCCGCCCAACAGGGCAACCCCAAAGTTTTTACCTATGGGCAACTGATTAACACCTGCGACTTTGACGCCCCCACCGATGCCAAGCTCAAGGTAACGGATTTATCCGCCGCCTTCTTTGAAACTAATAATGTGGCGATCGCCAAGCACTGGTTAATCGACGCGGGCCTATTTGATACCCAATTCACCCAATACGGCTGGGAAGACCTAGAAATGGGGGTGCGGCTCAAAAAGATGGGCCTCACCGTGGTGAAATGCCCCGACGCGATCGGCTATCACTGGCATGCCCCCTTCTCGGTCGCAGAAATCCCCAGCCTGATCGAGAAAGAAATCCAACGGGGTCGTATGGGGGTAGTCTTCTATCAAAAACACCCCTCCTGGAATGTGCGCATGATGATTCAGATGACCTGGATCCACCAGCTCCTTTGGGGGCTCCTGACTGTAGGTGGGCGGCTCAACGAAAAGACCATGACCCCCCTACTGGAATGGATCGTCAACCGAGGCAAGCCCCAACTCGCCCAAGAAATTGCTCGGATTTTTCTAAATTGGTATAACGTGCAGGGAGTTTACGCCGCCTACGCGGAATTGAAGCGCGATGGTCGAAAGACCAGCCCTGAGGGCCATCGCTCCTAAGACCCCGAAGAAAATGAGTTTGTCTTGAGTTCCTTACAGTACGATACCGCCGCCATTATTGAGGGATATGCCAAGGGCTACTTCTTGATGGCCGATGAACAGGGTCAAAATCTGGGCTGGTATTCCAGTCGAGAGCGCACCTTAATTCCGCTGGATGAGCGGTTTCACTATCCCAAATCCCTGCGGCGGGTGCTGAATCAACAGCGATTTACGACAGCCATTGACCAAGATTTTTTAGGCGTCATTGCGGGCTGCGCCGATCGCGACTCCACCTGGATTTCCGATGACCTCAAGACCATTTATTGGGAACTACACCAGGCAGGCTGGGCCCATAGTTTTGAAACCTGGCAGGGAAGTACCCTCGCAGGGGGGATCCTCGGCATCGTTCTAGGCGGAGCCTTTATCGGTGAATCAATGTTTTACACCATCCCTGAGGGGTCGAAGGTAGCCATGGTAAAGCTGGTGGAGTGGCTGCGATTACAACAGTTCACCCTGTTCGACGCCCAAATCACGAACCCTCACCTAGAGCGGTTTGGGGCTTACAGTATCTCGGCCCAAGCCTACCGCAAACAATTGTTTGCGGCCCTAAAGCAGCCCTGCACCTTTATTGGTTCGCCCCCCGATCTACAGCCATGACGTCATCCTCACCTACCGATACCCCTGACCTGGCCCCTCTGGCCTTAGCAGACACCCTGGCCTATCTCAACGGTCAAGGCAAAGCACCCGCCGCCCCAGCCGTTGTGGATGCCTTGGTGGCGCTTGAGAAACAAGCCAAGCGTGGCAAACATCGCCGAACCTACCCACAGCTTCTAGGCACTTGGCGACTGGGCTTTATCACGGGCACCGTCAAAACCCGCCAGCGAGCCGGTACCGTGCTCGGGTCAGGGCGGTTTTTGCCCAAGTTCATTAAAATCCAGTTGCGCTATGCGGCGACGGATCTGGCCGCTGGCATCGGCACGGTTGAAAACAGCGTCGCCCTTGGGGCCTTACGGCTCCAGCTAACGGGGCCAACGCGCTTTTGGCCTAAGACCAATAGTTTGGCCTTCGACTTCACCCATCTCGCGGTAACGCTGGGGGGGGTGCGCCTCTATAGCGGTGACCTCCGGGGCGGGGCAGCCCGTAACGCTGCCTTTCATGGCGAAACCCTCAAAGACCAAGCCTTCTTCACCTATTTCTGGGTGACAGAAACGGCTGTCGCCGCCCGAGGACGGGGCGGCGGCCTCGCCCTATGGACCCGCTAACCGACTCAAGGCATCAACGCTATAAGGCGTTCTCTGGTGACGATGCTTAAGGTAGGACGGGTTCTAGATGGCCATAACAACAGCACACCAGAGCGTATGAGCGCCCTGGCGTTGCCAGGTGCTAAATAATTTTAACGGCGCGGAGACCAAAGAATAGCACTAGGGCCATCCCCACAAATCCCCCTAGCAAGACAACGTAGCTTACGGCACCAGCCATACTTCCAAGTTCCTTAAAACAAGATGTACTAAGTATTAGACCATGTTCTTGAACCGGGCGGAAACCGGTTCGAGCCAGGGGCTAACGCGAAGCTTGGGCACCGTGGCTGCGGGGATCATCGCCGCGATCGCCCCCTAAGGGAGCCGCTTCCAAGTCCGAGGTTTCGCCGGTATGACTGTCATGGGGTAGAACCTCTTGGTTGAGCAGCGCCTCTAAGTTGCTGGCCAGAATAGACCGGGGCTGCTCACCAACCGCCACGGCTACGGTTTCGCTGGCGTCATCTAAGTAAACAAAGTGGGGAATGCCATCTACCCGATAGTGGAGCATCTCTGGCAACCACTTATTGTTGTCCACATTCAGCATCACAAAATTAACCCGATCGCCATAGGTCTCCCGGAGATCGGCCATATCCCCCGCCATGGCTTGGCAAGAGGTACACCAGTTGGCATAGAACTCCACGAGGGAGGGCTTGCCATTAATCAAGGCCTGCTCCATGGGGATGGCTTCTGTCGCCAGAGTTTCTAAGGAGGCGGTGGGGGTCTGGCTTTGCAACCCCAGCACCACCAGCAGCGTCAGGGCGATCGCCACTGTCACCACCAACAAATTGCGGAATTGGATGCCCAAGGAAGGCCGCTCAGGGGCGATGATGGGTGCCGATGGTGTTTCTGAGGGGTTCGCTGTCATGGGTGGAGAAAATGCTTTTCCCAGATCATAGCTCTATGATTCAGCCCCGAGGTGGCCAGCCTTGCCTTACCATCAATGCTGGACTGGGCCAGAGCCCCGATCATCCCATAGCCGTTAAGACGATGCCTGACCATAACCCCTTCATTCGCCGAGGCACCCCTGCCGATAGCGAAATGTTAGCCCTGCTGGCCGCACGGACCTTCACGGATGCATTTTTAGCCGACAATCGCCCTGAAGATATCGCCGCCTACGTCGCTCAAGCCTTTACCCCCCAACAAATGCAATGGGAACTGGTAATGCCTGAGTCGGTGGTGTTCTTGGCCTATCACGAAGCCACCCTATCAGGCCAGCCCCTAGGGTATGCACAGCTCCGTCGCCATGCTCAGCATCCCAACTGGCCGGGACGGCAGACCCTGGAGTTGAACCGCCTGTATGTCGAGCAACGGGCGATCGGGCAGGGCTATGGCGCAGCCCTGATGCAAGTCAGTTTGGCGGAGGCCATCACCCAGCATTGCGACACCTTATGGTTAGGGGTTTGGGAACATAACCGCCGTGCCCAGGGATTTTACCAACGCTGGGGATTCAAAACCGTTGATTCCCAAACCTTTGTCTTGGGAGAAGACATCCAAACCGATTGGGTGATGGAACGCCCTGTACAACTGCCGGATCAGGTTACAGGTCTGTGATCGTAAGAGACGCTGCGCAAACTTGAGGGACTTGTCCTCGACTGACAGCCAGAAGGCAGACAGCCCGAGCTGGGGGGCTACACGCTGTCGCCCTCGCCGCTTTCCTCGGCATAGGGCCGCCGGCAAATCCCAAACACGGAGGTATAACCATGGAGGTAAGTGGTGTCGCCAATCGGGCCAATTTCGCCATTGCAGAAAAAGCCGCCGACGGGCAAGGCTCCCAACCGTTTATCCAACAGTTGAGAATCAAAGTTAGGGGCTTCGTACAGACCTTCGCCGCGTCCCATACAGGTAAACATCAGGGCTCCAGCGGGGGACGTTGCTGCGGTTTGAGTATGAATGTGATACTGCTGCAATAGGGCATCTAAATCTTCGGCGGAGGTGCGGGCATCCCGCAGATGGAACTGGATGCGCTGCCCTGGGCGAATCCGATCGCCAATTGCAATCGCCCCAACCCTGGGGTCTACCCCCAGCAAATTACGGATCAAAAAATCACCCTGACCCAGGCGACGCTTAAACCCATCCTTAGCAATGCCGATAAATAGGGAGTGTTGGGCCAGCTTGCGATCGCTTTCTTCCAAGTCCTGCAACATGGTCTGCATCACCTCTAGGGTGGGGCGAGACTCGCCCACTGTCAAACCATCCCCCTCCACCTCCAGCTTGAGCACAATATTGCGCTCCCCCTCTGACACCCGGTACGGCTGGCCAATGGGCCGACAGCCCTGGGCCACAATGGCATCGAGCACCACATCCCCCCACAGGGCAATCCCCACAACGCCGTCATCATGCAAAGTGCGATCGCAAAATAAACCACTACCGCTACCCTGAAGACCACTGGCACTGGTGAGCCCCCCCACCTTCACCGCACCGGGATAGGCAAAGTCCAGTCCCTGCAGTAAATCATTGATCCCAGAGGAAAACGGATCCGCCAACAATATGAACTTAGGATCTTCAGCCGGATCCACCCCAATGAGATCGACCCAAGCCGTGGGCGGTCCATCTAAATCGGGTAGATCATCATCTTTAAACTGAAAGCTCTTCACCTTGACCCCCGGCAAAGTGGCCAAGCAAAGGTTGAGGGCGGGTTTTTGTTCCATTTCCACCGCCATCCCAGTGGCATCCATACCCACCACGCCACCGCCACTACAGCCCACCAGCACTGGCAGGGTCAGCCATTCGTGCAGCAAGGGCAACAGTCGGGTATATTCGCTGGCAAAGGCGGCTGAGATAAACACCAACGCTAAATCAGGGGGGGCTGAAAGCTGTTGCTGAGCCTGGGCCACCACTTCCCGAACAGCGGCCTCCAAGGAAGCCTTTGTAGAGAGGGCACTGACCCATTGCATGGGTGGCAGGGTTGTTCCGGTCATGGCGGGAGCCTCCTAGGGAACACAAGGGGAATGTACTGACGATTGTAGAAGGGGTCGGGACCTTGACAGTACAGGAATATAACAATCGCGGCCGGTGGGCAATTTAGCGGGGTTGACCCACCTCTGGGTAGGGGGAGCCGACCGCATTGAGGACGGATCTCCTGATGGGACTACCCCCAAAGACGGATTAAGGTAAATGAATAACCTAGTGAACCTAAGTTAAAGGGTTTTGGAATATCTGGGGAAATCATGCTCAGGTCTTTTAGGATTTAGGTTCGCTAGTTTACCGGCAGCAATTGAGCTGGGGTTTAGACTAGGACGGCAGCGATCTCGCTCCGTTATCCATCCAGCCAATAAAGACAGCGCCTCTGTTTACAAGGCTTGTCCCTTACAGTTCAATTTGGGGTCTTATGAGCAACATTCAAGAACAAATTAAGAAAGAAGTTGAAACCGCTCGCGCCGCCTGCGATGCGACCGATAGCACCTCTCCGGAATGTGCGGCTGCTTGGGATGCTGTGGAGGAACTCCAAGCGGAGGCTTCTCACCAGCGAGCAGGCAAGGGCAAAACGTCCTTAGAAAAGTACTGTGATGAAAACCCCGAAGCAGCTGAATGCCGAGTCTACGAAGACTAGTCGATAGTGTTCTTTGGGGTTATCGGCTCAACTGAACAGTGATAAGGCCAGCCTTATACATTTAAGGCTGGCTTTGCTGTAAGTTGGCAATCTCACTCCTTCATCCTTTATCAAGGATAATCTTGACCAAGGGATTACCCTGGCGAAGATTGCCGCTCTGCTAGAGGCATGCGCAAATTTACAGCCTAAAAGCGACCGGCTTGATAGTCGCGATAGGCTTGCATCAGCTCCGCCTGGGTATTCATCACAAAGGGTCCCATTTGGGCCACCGGCTCGTTCAGCGGCTGACCGGCAATCAACAAAAACTTGCCTGCCGTCTCGCCTGTCTTTACCTGAATCTGCAGCCCTGGCCCTAGCACCGCCAATTCCCCTGATTGGACTTGCTGGGCTTGGGTCGAGGGGTCGCCCTGAACGGTGACCTGCCCGTCGTAGACCACCAGAAAACCGTTGTGGGTCGGGGGCAAGGGCTCGGTGAAGGTTTGATTGGGGGCGATCGCCACATCCCAGTAGCGGGGCTCGGTCTCACCGGGCTGGATCGGGCCTCGGGTCCCCCGATGGGTCTCCCCAGCAATCACCCGCACCGTGGTACCGTCTGATCGCCGCTCAGTGGGAATCTGGCCAGGATCAAACTCTTGATAGCGAGGTTCACTCATCTTGCGGACAGCAGGAAGATTGAGCCACAGTTGAAAGCCCCACAGCAGCCCCTTGTCCTGCTCTGGCATTTCTGAATGGACAATGCCCCGCCCAGCGGTCATCCACTGCACCCCACCCGGTTCAATCACCCCCCTATGGCCTTTGTTGTCTTCATGGCGCACCCGCCCGGCCAGCATGTAAGTGACGGTTTCAAAGCCGCGATGGGGATGGTCGGGAAATCCGGCAATGTAGTCCTGGGGCTGATCGGAGTGAAACATGTCCAGCAGCAGGAAGGGGTCGAGCCGGGGCAATTGGGATGTGCCGAGGAGGCGCGTCATGCTCACCCCGGCTCCATCGGAGGTGACCATGCCGGGGGCGATCGCCGTTACGGAGCGGTAATGCGTTGTGGCAGGGTGGGTATTGGGACGGGTAGAGAATGTCATGGTTGCCCAGGGAAAAACTGAGGTGGCTTATCCCCATGCTAGGGCGGTTTAACCGAAGGCTGCACTCGTGCCTCAATCGCGGCCACTTGGGGTCGCTAGGCGCTGATCTCGTACTAACGCTGATGAACTGCCAACCGGCAAAATGTCGATTATGAGGTGATCCCTGGCGTCTGACACCATAACGCCGTACCTACAAAAACGGGTAGGCACGGCGGGTTGATTTTTAAATATGGCCCTGGATTACCGTGAAACGGCGAAGTGAATCTAGGCGGCTTGCTGCAACGGCAGCGGATCAACGATTTCAAATAAATTATCGAGTTGCGCTAGCTCCAGCACCATTCGAATCGCAGGGGATACAGAACATAGACACAGTCGCTTTTGCAAGTGGTGGGCGAGCCGTAGCGCCGTCAAGAGCGAGACTAAACCCGCATTGTCTAGAAACCCCATCTGACTCATATCTACCATCAGCGTCCCAGCCTGTCCCGAAATCACCCGCTCCGGCAAATGGTGATGCCAATGCTGGCTCCCCCCTGATGCAGATAATGCTATAGCCGGTTGAATAACCAATACATCCCGTTCAAAACTTGCCATACTCCCATTCACTCCCAAAACACTTGGTGGCGATTCACTGATAGCTGATGCATCGAACCTAAGTCGGATACTCAGCAAGTGCCAAGGTGGATCCAAGACCTTTGCAAAGGCTTCAAGAAAGCCACCCATTATGTAAAGTTAGTGTGAGGTTTAGACCGTCAAAGTAACAGCCGTCACAATTGCTGAAACACTCTCGTGACAAGTGTCACATTGCCGTCAAGTAGAAGTCACCACCTAAGATTTTAGAGATCACGGGGGAACAGAGAAGAACTGTTCACAATGGGGTTATGTTAGCTCCCGACAACCGTCGGCGACCCATTATGAATGTACCCAGTGGAATTCGTAAGTTGGTTGGACAAGCGCTCCAAGGTCGTAGGCTTACGCCTGAAATTGAAAATGCGATCAACTCAGAGTTGACCCGAATTGGGTACTTGCCCGAAACGGATTTCGAAGCCTTAGAACTCTTGATGGTTGAGATGGATGCTGGGCGGATTCAATTGGTTCCAAACTACTAAGTCGAATTTCCAGCGTTAATCCGCCCGATCGCACCCCCTACAAAACAGCACACTGAAAGACCTACGGTGCCTAGGGGTGGGACAGGTCACGTTCTTTGTCTTCCCACAATTGCCGCAGTCGATGGTTAGCGGTAGCGCGATCATAACTGGGGGACTGGGGCAATCTGGCCAGCACCGCCAGCCAATCTGTATCTAGGGCTGGGAAAAACCACGCTAGGGGCCAAATCACATCAGGTCCCTGGGGGATTTGATAACAATTGTGGGTGCGATCCGATGCGGCTTCGATGATCGCCAAAGGTCTCACCCAGCAGCGATCTCGGAGTTCAACCACTTGAATAACCTCCCCATAAAGATAAACATGACCTTGGGCAAGATAGACGATTTGGTTCGCATTTAGCCTGCCCGCCACCTCGTGCGGGTGGGATTTAGAACCGCCCATTTTGTCGCTCACAGTATCACCATTCCCGTTGTGGCTAGCTCACGATGCGTGCGGATAATGTCAGGCGTTTTGGGGTGTCACCTCACTATTTATTCTACGCACCTAGAACGGCACAGAAAGGCGACCGTTTCTGAATAGTGCCCATTTCGATATCTTGTCCGTCCGTCGCCTGTGCTTACGTTAAACTGCTTTACGAAGGAATTGGATTGGCAAATAAGGAGTTGAGTGTGGCGGTCGAAACCAGTAAGCGTCCAGCGGCGTCTACGCTCCGCAAGCCCGCACCCCAATATCGAGTGATTCTCCACAATGACGATTTCAACTCCATGGAGCATGTGGTGGAGTCATTGTTAAAGGTCGTCCCTAGCCTGAGCCTGCCCCAGGCCGTGGACATCATGATGCAGGCCCATGCGGCGGGCAAAGCCGTTGTCATTATCTGCGCGTTAGAACATGCCGAGTTCTACTGTGAGGGCCTGCAAAGTTTAGGTCTGACCTGTTCCATTGAGCCTGAAGAGTAGGACAAATCGCTTTGGAACCGCTTTGGTATTATCTGCGACGACAAGCTGCCCCAACGCGCATCGTCATTTTTTTGATCGGGTTAGTTGGATTCGCGGCACCGATTTCTCTACCGCTGTATTGGTGGGAATACCAACAGCCAGAAGGGCATTCAGTCATTTTGGCACCAGTCTCTTTGGTATGCGTTTTCATCGCCCTGCTATTTGTCTGGACCCGGCGAGTTCATCGCCTGACGGATCCCTGGCAAAAACTGGGCTTTGGTGGGGGAGGATGGCGGTGGTGGCGCAATTGGGCAACAGGATTTGCGATCGGGGCAGCCGGAGTGGCCCTCCTGTATGGTCTACAACTGGGGTTTGGGTGGGGTGATCTGGCCCTGACATCTATCAACTATGGCCGCATTGTTCTAGAAGGTCTGTTCCTGGCCCTCTTGGTAGGCATCGCTGAGGAGTTGATCTTTCGAGGCTGGCTGCTCTTCGAATTAGAGCAAGACTACGCCCCAACCCTGGCCCTATGGGTCAATGGGTTTCTCTTTGCCCTAGCTCATTACATTCGACCGTGGTCCGCCATTGTCGAAACCTGGCCTCAGTTTTTCGGCCTATGGCTCATGGGCTTGACCTTAGTGTGGGCAAGGCGAATGCCCAGCTTACCGATGTCGCGTATGGATCGCCAACGGAGCAAAACCTCCCTGGCATATGCCGCCGGTTTACATGGTGGCTTAGTGTGGGCCTACTACCAAGTGAGCGTGGCGGGTTTGATTGCCCCTACGGGGGTAGTACCGCTTTGGGTGACGGGGATCCAAGGGAACCCCTTGGCAGGGGTAATGGGGGCGGGTTTATTGGGGGGCATTGCGGCCTTCTTCTATGGCGGTAGCCATACCTTTGCCCACCCGACCAAAAGCCATGAACCATAGGGAGATATAGGTAAATCGCGTAGCTATCGTTGTGAGCGTTAGGGGGCAGGTGGCCTGACTGCCGGCAGTTTTGCGGACAGCCGCACCCACCATGGCAGTCAGCAGCATCGGGGACCGCGCACCCATACGATAAAGACCGGCCAGGATAAAAATCATCCTGACCGTTCAGCAACGGTCTACCCACCGATGCCAGCAAAGCTGACTAGAAGAGGCTGGGTTGGTGACGCACTAAGCTCAGAAATTCTTCGCGGGTTTTGGAGTCTTCTTGGAAAACCCCCAACATGGTGCTGGTGACAGTCCAGGACCCTGGTTTCTGAACCCCTCGCATAGACATGCACATGTGGCTGGCCTCAATCACAATTGCCACCCCTTGGGGCTCCAGAATCTCTTGTATGGCTTCTGCGACTTGCCGGGTCAAGCGTTCCTGCACCTGCAGGCGACGGGAGTACATTTCGACAATGCGAGCCAGCTTACTTAAGCCGACCACTTTTTGGTTCGGAATATAAGCGACGTGGGCTCGGCCCATAAAGGGCAACATGTGGTGTTCGCAGAGGCTAAACAGGGTGATGTCTCGCACCAACACCATTTCGTTATGGCCTTCATCAAAAATGGCATTGTTAACGAGGTCATCTAGGGTTTGATGGTAGCCGCTGGTCAGAAATCGCATGGCTTCTGCCACCCGCTTTGGGGTTTTGAGTAACCCTTCCCGTTCTGGATCTTCGCCCACAGAGATCAGCATGGTGCGGACTGCATCCATCATGGCCATCTTGGTTTCGTCATTGACGGGCTTGATGGATGAGCTATGGCCTTGGTTGGTGTTGCGATCGGGGCGGACACTACCAACGGACAGACTCTCTTGGGGAATCAAGGTATCTGCAGCCAAACCCGTAGACTTGGCACCGTTAGTACCATTGGAAGACACAGTAGTCATAGTGAACCTTTAGTTAAAACTCCAAACTGCTGAAAACTTTTGTTCGACCACAGCCCATGGCTCTCGGATTGAAAGGGGACTAGAGCGCACCACCACTGGGCATGAGTCGAATTTCATCAATCACGGCGGTGGCGGGTAGTTGGGTGGCATCTAGAATCGTTTGGGCCACAATCTCTGGGGTCAACATCTGCGATCGCGCAAAATCCGATTGCACCGTATCGGTATCCCACAGGGGGGTATTCACAGCACCTGGAGACACCACTGTCACCCGAATGCCGTGGCTTCGTTCCTCTGCGGCCAAAATCTGGGAGAGGGTCACTAAGCCTGCCTTACTGACGCTATAGGCCCCCCACTCAGGAAAAGCATTGTGGGCAGCCACTGAGGCAATGTTCAGAATCATGCCCTGACCTCGCTGCCGCATTCCAGGCAACACCGCTTGAATACAGGCCAACACACTGGTCAAATTAAGATCCATCACCCGCCGCCAATCGGCTAAGGGCATGTCTCCGAGAGCACCGGTGTATCCCATGCCAGCGTTATTGATGAGGACATCCACAGCGCCAGTCTCGTCCATAATTGCCGTCAACTGTTGCGGCAGGATTTCGATTTGGCTGAAGTCAAGGGCATGGGTGACAACGTTAACCGCTTTATCCTGAAGTTCGGCTGCCAATGCCGCCAGCTTTTCCGAGGAGCGACTGATTAACACAAGGTCCATACCAGCTTGGGCAAAGGCAAGCGCCGTGGCACGCCCGATGCCACTGCTGGCCCCCGTAATCAGGACCCGCTTTTGCGTGTCAGAAGTCATGAATCTAATGGGTTGTATTCTTTCAGTGGTAAACCTTGCGTTGCACAGTAGCCCGACCCGTCCGCATCGAACAAGTCGCTCCCAGAGTCGGAAACCCATGCTCAGTATCAGGCAATGGCCGAGACCGCTTCACCTGAAAATCATGTTAACAACTGTAACGCTCTTGTGGTGATTTTCCCCAAAAAAGGCTTGACGGTCAGCATTTTTTCTTTTATTTAGACTACCAGAAAGCCGCTTTATACGGTTATTAGACGCCGATTTTCCCCTGCCTCCCGTGGCAAATAGTCGCTTAATGCCCGATGACCAAATTAAATGACTAAACCGTCCACTTCTTAAAGAAGGTGAGAAAACTAGGCGCTAACGGTATGGGTTTCTGTAAAGACACCAATGCGACGAAATTTCTCATATCTTTGCTGCCGTCGCTCGTGGTTCGATAGCGTGAGCAGTCGCTCTAAGTTGTTTTGCAGGGCCTCTTTGAGGATTTCTGTGGTTTTGAGGGGGTTGGCATGGGCACCGCCGATGGGTTCCTTCAAAAGCACATCTAGAATGCCAAGGTTTTTTAAATCCCAAGCTGTAATCTTTAAGGCTTCAGCCGCTTGGGGCGCAAGGGCTGCATCTTTCCAAAGAATGGCCGCACAAGCTTCGGGGCTAGCCACGGTGTAGACGGAATGCTCTAGCATCATCAGGCAATCTCCGACGCCGATACCTAAAGCGCCGCCAGAGCCACCTTCACCAATAACGGTGCAGAGAATCGGGACGTCTAGGGAGAACATTTCTCTGAGGTTGTAGGCGATCGCTTCTCCTTGGCCCATTTCTTCCGCTTCATAGCCCGGAAAGGCCCCAGGGGTATCGATAAAGGTAAAAATCGGCATTCCAAACCGATTGGCATGTTGCATGAGCCGTAATGCTTTGCGGTAGCCCCCAGGGGAGGCCATGCCAAAATTGCGGGCGACATTATCTTTCATGTCGCGGCCTTTTTGGTTGCCGAGCATCACCACCGCCCGACCATTAAACCGGGTAATGCCGCCGACTAGGGCCTGGTCGTCTTTGCCAGAACCGCGATCGCCGTGGAGTTCAATCCATTCATCACTCATCGCTTGGATGTAATCCAAGGTGCTTGGGCGGCGGGGATGACGGGCCACCTGCAAGCGCTGAGCGGGGGTGAGACTGGTGAAAATCTCTTGGCGGAGCTGATCGGCACGGGACTCTAGCTGGTGAATTTGGGCTGAGACATCTACCGCATTGTCTTCTGCCAGTTCACGAATCTGTTGGATGCGGTCCTCTAGCTCCACTAAGGGTTTTTCAAAGTCGAGCAAAATCGGTCTACGTTCAGTGGTTGCCATATCAACAAAGTCGCCAAAATACCCCAACATTCCATTTTAGAGGGGCATCTGCCTGCCTAAGGGGGTGGGGGATTACTATGCCAATAAGCATACCGGGTTGTGTTTCAGCACAGGAAATTGGCGAGGGGAGTCAGACATTGGGGCGGTACAGAGGGGGATTCCCTATAGTATTGTTAAAAATTCGGTGCGATTTTCGGTTCTGGGTCCAAAACAGCGCTGGCCACTTTACTTAAGACGCCAGGGGTGACTATTCTCCAAAATCAGGCAAAAAAGTGATGGGATTTATCTTAATGTTCTGGGCGTGATGCCGTTGTGGAGAAGATGACAAGACAATCGTATTGGAGCGTTAATATCTAGCAAAGCTAGGGTGATGGTAAATGCTTCTCCATGGCAGGGGCAGGGCGTTCAATCAGCAGGGGTCAAGATTTCTGGCATGCACCCCTGAGGTAGCCCAGGGGTATGGGGTATAACGCTGGGCAGGTTGAAAGCAGTGGACGGTATTCATGGATAAGGGGTCTTCTGAAAGCTTGGGACAGGTGTCTACGCTGGTTGATTTGCTCGGGATGCGAGCTGCCACGGGGCACGGAAAGCCAGCCTATACGTTTCTAGGAGATGGAGAAGCGGTTACGGCGAGTCTGTCCTACGCTGCGTTGGAGGCCCGCGCCCAAGCGATCGCGGTGCTGCTCAGTAGCTTGCAGTGCCAAGGCAAACCGGTCCTTTTGCTCTATCCCCCAGGGCTAGACTATATTGCTGCTTTTTTTGGGTGTTTATATGCTGGGGCGATCGCCGTGCCCGCCTATCCGCCCCGCCCCAACCGTTCCTTGGGGCGATTGCAAAGTATGATTCAAGACGCCCAGGCGAAAGTGGCGTTGACCCACAGCACCGTCTTGAAGGGGCTAGAGAAGCGATTTGCAGAACAAAATGACCTCAAACGGCTGCACTGGTTGGCCACTGACAGCATCGATGAAGCCCTAGCCAGCCGTTGGCAGCCCCCAGCCCTTTCCCCCGAACATCTGGCCCTATTGCAGTACACCTCAGGTTCGACCGGGACGCCCAAAGGGGTGATGATTAGCCACGGTAATCTCATTCACAATTCAGCCCGGATCAATCGTTTTTTTAAAGATACGCCCCACAGCAGCGGCGTGTCTTGGCTCCCCCCCTATCACGACATGGGATTGGTGGGTGGGGTGCTACAGCCCTTGTATGTGGGGGCACCGATGGTGCTGATGCCCCCGGTGGCATTTTTGCAAAAACCCTACCGCTGGCTCCAGGCGATTTCCCGCTACCAGGCCACCACCAGCGGTGGTCCCAATTTTGCCTATGATCTCTGTGCCCAAAAGATTACTGCGGAGCAGCGGCAAGCGCTGGATTTGAGGGCCTGGACCCTCGCCTTTAGCGGGGCGGAACCCGTCCGAGCAGAGACCCTAGATCGATTCACGACAACGTTTGCCCCTCAAGGATTTCAGCGGGAAGCATTTTATCCCTGCTATGGCATGGCGGAAACGACACTTATGGTAACCGGCAGCCCCCGATCAGCCCGACCGGTGTTGCAAACGGTGAGCGATCGCGCGCTCCAGAACAATCAGGTGATCGCGCCGACCGCTGATAGCGACCAACGCACCTTAGTGGGCTGTGGTCAATCTGCGGCGGATCAGACCTTACACATTGTTGACCCTCAATCGCTCCATCCCTGCCCTGCGGGCACCATTGGCGAGATTTGGGTTTCGGCTTCGGGGAGCTTGGCTCAGGGCTACTGGCAACGTCCTGAATACACCGCTGAAACCTTTACCGCGCAGTTAGCTAACGCCAACGGGGAAGGGGTTGCTTTTTTGAGAACCGGCGATTTGGGCTTTCTGGACGGGGGTGAGCTGTTTGTCACCGGACGCCTGAAGGAACTGATCATTATTCGGGGGCGTAACTACTACCCCAAGGATCTCGAAGAAGCCGCTGAACCCGCCCATGATGCCCTGCGTCCTGGGGCAGGGGCGGCCTTTACCATCCCTGTAGAAGGGCAAGAGCGGCTGATTATGGTCTACGAGGTCGAGCGCCGTCATCTGCGCAACCTGGACGGTGAGGGGGTAGTCACGGCCATGCGTCGGGCGATCGCTGAGCAGCATGATCTACAGCTATATGGTTTACAGTTGCTCAAGACCGGTAGTTTGCCCAAAACCTCCAGCGGCAAGATCCAGCGCTATCGCTGTCGGGCTGGGTACTTAGATCACCAATTAGAGGCGGTGTATACCTGGCAATTGGCCCCCAGCGAAGGCACCGCCTTCAAGGTTCCACTCAATGCCCCCGCCCCTTGGCAAGCCCCAGCAACGACCGTCTCAACTTCGACATCGGCGTCCCCCATCCCCCCACCCTTACCGGAGGGGCCTTCTCCTGAGATACTGAGACAGTGGTTGGTTGACTGGTTAGCGCAAACCCTGCAGTTGCCCCCCACGGAAGTAGACAGTACCCGTCCGTTTGCTGAATATGGGCTCGATTCGGTGGCTGCCGTGGAGTTGACAGAAGCATTGCAAAGTACCATTGATCAGCCGCTCTCACCAACCTTGGCTTACGAATATCCCACGGTTGATGCCGTCGCCCAGTACTTGGCCCAGCAGCTCGGTTATGGGAATGAATCGGTGGAAACACCGTCTGAGGCTATCGACGATACTGATCTCACGGATTTAGTGAACGACCTAGAGGACCTATCGGATGCTGAACTGCAAGAGTTGTTGGGACAGCAAGGACGCTAGACGGTAAGGGTTGACCTGTGGATGATCTGGCACGGCGAATTGCGAAGCTATCGCCCCAACAACGGGCAAGACTAGAATTACAGCTACTCAAGAAGAAAGGACTTCCAGAACCCATTGCGATTGTGGGCATCGGGTGTCGGTTCCCAGGGGCGAGCAACTGTGGAGAGTTTTGGCAGCTTTTACGGCAGGGAAAGGACGCGATCACCCCAATTCCAGCCAGTCGCTGGCCGGTCGATGCCCTCTATGATCCGGATCCAACCACCCCTGGCAAAACCTATTGTCGGGAGGGGGGCTTTTTAGATCACATCGATCAATTCGATCCGGAGTTTTTTGGCATTGCCCCCCGAGAAGCCAAATTTATTGACCCCCAACAGCGGGTATTTTTGGAGGTGGTGTGGGCCGCTTTAGAAGATGGTGGCATCCCACCTAAAACCCTAAGTGGCTCCAAAACCGGGGTATTTGTGGGCATCTCTACCAATGACTACGGCCAATGGTTACTGGCCGGACCCGAGGCGGTGGGGACCTATACGACAACGGGTTTGGCATCCACGATGGCCGCAAATCGGCTGTCCTATCTATTAAATCTGCGGGGACCCAGCTTAGCGATCGATACCGCCTGCTCGTCTTCTTTGGTGGCGGTCCATCTCGCCTGTCAAAGTTTACGCAGTGGTGAATCGACGATGGCGATCGCCGGGGGGGTTAATCTGATTCTGCGGCCCGAACTCACCATTGGCTTTAGCAAGCTCACCGCCCTCTCCCCTGAAAACCGCTGCAAGGCCTTTGATGCGGCGGCCAATGGGTTTGTCCGCTCGGAAGGCGCGGGGGCTGTGGCCTTAAAGCCCCTAGCTGCCGCGATCGCCCAAGGGGATCCGGTATATGCCGTGATTCGGGGCAGTGCCGTCAACCAAGATGGGCGCACCAATGGCCTCACCGCCCCGAATCGAGAAGCCCAAGAGCAGGTGATCCAATCCGCCTTTCGTCAGGCGGGGCTTACCCCCGAGCAGGTGGACTATATCGAGGCCCACGGCACTGGCACCCTCCTGGGGGACCCGATCGAGGCGAAGGCGTTGGGAAATGCATTGCAGTCTCGATCGTCCGATTCCCCGCCCGTGCGGATCGGGTCGGTCAAAAGCAATATTGGTCACACGGAAGCCGCCGCTGGCATCGCCAGCTTGATTAAAGTGGCCCTGTGCCTGAAACACCGCACTCTGGTGCCCAGCCTCCATTTTCACAGACCCAACCCCCATATTCCTTTTGCGTCTTTGCCGCTACAGGTACAGCAAACCTGCGAGCCTTGGCCCACTGAAACCGATCGGCCGTTTGCGGGGGTAAGCGCCTTTGCCTTCGGTGGCACCAATGCCCATGTGGTGGTGCAAGGTGCACCATTTTTCGAGGATCCCTCCCCAGCCCTAGAACGTCCCCGCCATATCTTGGCCCTGAGTGCCAAGACTCCCGCCGCCCTGGCGGACCAGGGGCGGCAACTCGCCGCTTGGCTAGACACCGTGCCAGAACCAGACCTGGCGGATCTGTGCCATAGCTTTAATGCCCATCGGGCTGTCTTTGCCCATCGACGGGCGATCACAGCTACGACCCTGGCGGACCTTAGGGCCGGGTTGGCCGCTTCTCCCCCGCCTCTGGCCGTGCCTGCGGTCAAGCCTCAAGTCGTGTTCCTGTTCACCGGTCAAGGGTCCCAATATGGGGGGATGGGGCAGGGGCTATACAACACCCAGCCGGTTTTTCGAGACACCCTGGACCACTGTGCAGCGCTGGCGTCCCCCTATCTCGATATCCCCCTGTTGGATGTCATGTTTGCGGCGGATGACGATGCTCGCCTCCAACAAACGGGCTATACCCAACCGGCCCTATTCGCGTTGGAATATGCCCTGGCCATGCTTTGGCAAAACTGGGGCATTCAACCGGCAGCGGTATTGGGCCACAGTGTGGGGGAATATGTGGCCGCCTGTGTGGCGGGGGTGCTAACCCTTGAAGACGGATTGCGGCTGATTGCCCAGCGCGGCAAGTTGATGCAGTCCTTGCCCCCTGGTGGGGTAATGGCGGCAGTGTGGGCAAACGAGGCCACCGTGGCGCAGGTGTTGACGAAGGTAGGGGCAGATCAAGGGGGGGACAAATCAGTGGCGATCGCCACCGTCAATGGCCCTCACAACACCGTCATTGCTGGCCCCGATGCGGCGATCGCCACCGCTGTAGATCACCTCCAAACCCAGGGAATTCGGACCCAATACCTGGACGTTTCCCATGCCTTCCACTCCCCTCAAATGGAGCCCATCCTGCCCCTGTTTGAGCATATGGCTCAGCAGGTCACCTACCATCCCGCCCGCATCCCCATGGGGTTGAATGTGACCGGGGAAGTATTACCGGTGGGGAGCAGCCTAGACGCTGACTATTGGTGTCGCCATGCCCGTCAGACGGTCCGTTTTGCCGATGGCCTAGCCGCCTTGAACCAGACGGGGTTAGCCTGTTTTCTAGAGCTCGGCCCCCACCCCATCCTGTCGGGACTCGGTCGTCGGGTTTTAACCGCAGGCACCCTCACTTGGCTACCCACCCTCCGCCGGGGCCAGGATGACTGGACCGGTCTGCTCACTAGCTTAGGGCACCTCTACGAGCAAGGGTTTGCCGTAGACTGGCAGGCGTTTGATCGGCCCTATGGTCGCACTGCTTTGTCGGGCTTATGCACCTATCCCTTCCAGCGACAGCGGTATTGGTTTGAGCCCCCGGCCACCCTCACCACCCTTCCCGCTGCTCCCACCAGTGCCGCCGCCACAACCCAGGATTTCTATCACCTGACTTGGGAAACCTTGCCAACCCTGCCCTCGCTTCCCCTGGATGGGGGGGGGCGGTGGTTGATTTTTACCGATGAGCAGGGGTTGGGAGAGACCCTTGCCCAGGTTTTACACGCCCATCAGGCCGAGGTGGTGATGGTTCGCCAGGGTGAAACCGGTGCTGAATCCAGTTCACAAGCGCGTTCAGAGCACTTTTATCTCAACCCTTTCGAGTCAACCGACAGTCAGAGGCTGTTTGCCCAGCTCAACGCCACCACGGGAACCCCCTGGCGAGGGGTGATTTATCTGTGGGGGCTCAACGGGTCTTCTGGGATTGATACCGCTGAGGCCAGCACGGCAGGGCTCCTCCATTGTGTGCAGGGGCTGGTAACGCAGTCCTTAGAGGCGAGCCCGCAGTCGAACCCGCCATTGTGGGTGGTTACCCAGGGGGGGCAAATGGTGGTGGAGGGCACCCAGCAGCCCGGTCCTGCCGCCGGTGCCCTCTGGGGTTTAGGGGCAGTGATCGCCCTAGAGCATCCCGAAATCTGGGGCGGGTTAGTGGATTTAGCCTCCGCATCCCCCACGCCAACCTTGGCAAAACAGCTCCTAGCTCAATGCATGACCAGCGATCGCGAAGATCGGGTGGTCATGAGTGCCGAACAGCGCTGGGGAGCCCGACTAACCCCTTGGTCTACCAATGCGGCCCCAGCAACGCCCATTAAAATCCGGCCTGACAGAACCTATTTGATTACCGGTGGCCTGGGGGCGCTGGGATTAGCCACAGCCCAATGGTTGGTGGATGCGGGGGTCACCAACCTAGTGCTGGTCAGCCGTCGGGGGGAAACACCTCACCATCAGGCCCAATTACGGGCGCTGCGTCAGTCCGGGGCAAAGGTCTGGGTGGAAGCCGTAGATGTGGCGGATGGGGTGGCCGTGCAGCAACTCATCCAAAGGATTCAAACGGATCGCGCGCCGCTGGCAGGGATTATCCATGGGGCGGGCAGCTTGGATGATGGCTTACTGATCGGTCAATCCTGGGGGCAGTTCCAAGCGGTGATGGCTCCGAAGGTACAAGGGGCTTGGCATCTACACCAGGCCACCGCCGATTTGCCGCTCGACTTTTTTGTGCTGTTTTCCTCAGTGGCGGCTTTATTGGGGTCGCCGGGTCAGGGCAACTATGCCGCCGCCAATGGCTTTTTAGATAGCTTGGCCCAGTATCGGCGTCGGCAGGGGCTGCCCGCCCAATCCATCAACTGGGGACCTTGGCAGGGCTCAGGTTTAGCCACCCAGCACCAGGCCACCGTGCAGCGCCTCAAAAAGCAGGGCATCGACAGTTTTACCCCCGCCCAAGGGATTCAGCACCTGAGCACGCTGGTGACCCAGGGCCATGGATGTCCGCCGCAGGTTGCCGCCCTGCAAGTGCAGTGGGAGATCTTGATTCAAAAGTTGCCCCAGCCAGAACCGCCCCCTTGGCTACAGCAGGTCGCCCCAGATGCCCTACCGCCCGTGCAGCGTTTCAATTGGTCCACCCTGGCTCCGTTGACTGCCGCCGACCGGGCGACCCGTTTGCAAGCCTATTTGCATCAAGAGATTGGTGAGATTTTGGGGCGCACCAAGGGGATTCCCCCAGACAGCAACCTGCTGGATGTGGGGTTGGATTCCTTGATGGTGATGGACCTGTTGGGGATCTGCAAACGGGATTTAGGCCTGACCCTATATCCCCGCGAAGTGTTTGAACACCCTACCCTAGAGGCCCTGGGGCGCTATCTGGCCCAGGCCCTAGAGCGGCTCCATGGTGAGCAACCTCTCGCTTCAGCACCTGCTGAGGCAACTGGGGGCCAGGCTTGGACGATGCCAATTTGGGGGCAGGAGCGCCCTTTTGTTGCTCCGCCCCAAAAACTGCCGGGGCCGGTATTTTTGCTCAGCAGCCCCCGTTCGGGCTCGACCCTGCTGCGGGTGATGTTGGCGGGGCACCCCGATTTGTTTTGCCCCCCTGAGTTACATCTGCTGCCCTTTGAAACCCTGGCTGAACGCCAGAATGCCCTAGCTGAGAACTATTTGGGGGAGGGCTTGCAGCGGGCACTGATGGATTTGACCGGGGTGGATGGCTCGGCCAGTCGGCAGCTCCTGGCCAACTGGACCGATCAGGGCATGGATATCCCGATGGCCTATCACCGGTTGCAGGACCTGGCGGGCGATCGCCGCCTCGTAGATAAGTCCCCCACCTATGGCTTTAGCCTGTCCACCCTGAACCGAGCCGAACAGATCTTTGACCAGGCAAAGTACATTCATCTGGTGCGCCATCCCTATGCGGTGATTGATTCCTTCGTCAGCAACCGCATGGACAAGCTGTTTGAGATTCCTGACCAAGAGCCCTACGGATTGGCGGAGCAGGTCTGGCACAGCAGCAATCAGAATATCCTCAGCTTTTTGAAAGGGATTGAGGGCGATCGCCACCATACCCTCTGCTACGAAGATTTGGTCCGCAATCCAGAGCAGGCCATGGTCGTCCTCTGCAAATTCCTGGATTTGCCTTTCCACCCTGACCTACTGGATCCCTATGGCAACCCCGACCAGCGCATGACCGATGGGGTTACGGCCCAATCGCTGCCCATCGATGACCCTAACTTCCACCGCCGTAAAACCATCGAACCGGCTTTGGCCGACACCTGGAAAACGGTGAAACTGCCCCGCCCCTTGAGCCTCGACAGCCAAACCTTGGCCCAGAGTTGGCACTACCCCTTAGCCCCTTCGCCCTCTGGCCCCCTCGCTCAAGCCTGGCTCCAGACCGAGCCCCTAGCCACCCTGGCGGAGCAAACCGTGACCGTGCGCGGCTTAGCCCTGCGCCTCTGCACCTGGGGCGATTCGGATCGGCCCGCCATCCTTTGTCTCCATGGGGTGCTGGAACAAGGGGCTGTTTGGGATGCCATTGCCCCCACCCTGGTGGCCCAGGGCTATCGGGTGATTGCCCCGGATTTACGGGGCCATGGCCAGTCGGCCCATTTAGGCCCCGAGGGCAATTATCAATTACTCGACCATCTGGCCGATATCGATGCCTTAACCCAGGGTCTGGGCCTAGAGACCCTGACCCTGGTGGGCCATTCCATGGGGGCGATGGTCGCGGCGGCATTAACCGTTGCCCGCCCAGAGCGAGTCAATGGCTTGGTGCTGGTGGAGCCCGTGGTGCCTGGTAATGATGACGGCACCCAAACCGCTGACCAACTCACCGCCCACCTCGACTATCTGAGCAATCGTCCGACCCATACGGTTTACCCCGATCGGGCCACCGCCTGCGATCGCCTCCAGAAAGCGCTCCCTTTCCTCAGCCCAGAGCGGGCTGCTGCCCTCACCGCTCGGATCTTGCAACCGGTCCCAGGCGGTGTGCAATGGGCTTGGGATCCGCGCTTGCAGGTGCGCACCCGGTTTGGTCTGAGTGGGGGTACCTTTACCCGCGATCGCTACGGCCAGATTTTGCAAGGCATCTCGGTGCCCACCACCCTGGTATTTGGGGACAGCAGCGAGTTTGTGCGGCCGGAGGATCAAGCCTTCCAGAGCCAACGGTTGCCCCACAGCACGGTGCATAGCATCCCAGGGGGGCACCAACTCCCCCTCGAATCGCCCCAAGCCTTGGTGGAGATTATCGTGGCGGCATTACCGGATTTACATAGATAGGGGGTCAGGGGTGAATCAAATCGAAGCGTTGTGGGAGGTGCCCCTAGGGCTAGCATCCTTTGTGTTTTCGCGGCTCTTGCGCTCAACCCTGACCAACCTGGGGCGCTACTACAACCCCATGAATACCCAGGAGGTGCCCCAATGGCAGGTGGTCTCCGACGAATTTTTAGAACGTCCCATTAAATTGCTGTGGGCGATGAGTCGCGCCCGCTGGAATCTCCATGCGCTGATTGCGATCGCCGGTCCCTTCACCGTCAAACAGTCCATCAGCATTCGGGTGGCCACCATCGCAGCGGCCACCCCCACCTGGACGGCGGTGTTCTACACCCTCGGCAATTTTAAGACCCTGGCCAACATCAGCTCCCTGAGTATCTCGGGGGAGAACGAGTGGGAGACGGTGACCTTACCGCCGGGGCGCTATCTGGTGGGGCTGCGCCATTATCACTGGGCGGATCCGATCACCCTGCCAGAAATTCGGGTGGATGGCCAAGATGCCCTCGCCGCTCAACCCATGGTCGCCCCGAAGGACGCCAATCGGTTTTACCGCACCTTGATCCAGCGGCAAGGGTTGATTCACCAGGGGTTGAATGGCTATGTGTACCCGCTGCTGCGCTATCCCCTCGGGTTACCTAAACGGTTTGTGCGGGATGTGTTTTTGCCAGTGCCCAATCCTGAAACCCAGTTTCACTATGGGGCGTTGCAAACGGGGGAGGTGCTGAAAATTCAACTGCCGGACGGTCTGCTAGACACCCACGAGCTATTTTTCAGCCTCTACAATCGGTTCTGCTTTCCGTTGGATTGGTATCCCCTCACGACCCAGAACTTTGTGACAAAACGGTGCGATCGCAAAGCCGTCTTCATTATTCGCATCCACCCCAAATCTCGGGATACTCAGCCCCCTGATCCGGCAAGGATTCACCTAGAACCGGCAGCCGTCAAGCCGTAGACCCGATGCCAGTGCTGACTCAACAGTTAGCATGGCTCCAGCCGGCATTTTAGGCCTCTAAGGGTGAGACGGTAACACCGGGGCTTGAAAGGCCGTACGCGCCAGCAGTTGCCATTGCGCAATGGGCCAAAACCGCACATAGGCGCGTCCAATCACATTACTTTGGGGCAATACCCCCCACACATGGGAGTCGTTGCTGTTATTGCGGTTGTCCCCCAACACAAACAGCATGTCAGGGGGCACGGTCACCGGGGCCATTTCGTATGCCGGGGGAGCTTGGATATAGGGTTCTTGCAACGGTTCGCCATCCACGTAAACCCGCTGCCCCGTCACCGTTACCGTTTGCCCCGGCCCCGCCACTACCCGTTTGATAAAGGCCTGCTGAGGGCCATACCCGTAGGGGTAAAGCTGAGGCGGTGGACGAAATACGACGATGTCCCCCCCTGTCGGAGGATGCAGGTAGTAGGACACCTTCTCTACAATCAGGCGATCGCCAATTTGCAGGGTCGGTTCCATGGAATTGGAGGGAATGAAGCGGGGTTCTGCCACCCATAGCCGCATCGCGATCGCGATCACCAAGGCCACCCCCAACACCCGAATATTGTCCTGCTGCGATCGCCAAAACCGGTTCCAGCGAGAACGGGGGGGCAATTCAGGGGTTGAGATCGACGCTGCCTCTAGCTGACTAGAAGACGCTGAATCCTTTGGTGATGACGGCTGAGGTGCTGGCTGCTGAGACTTTAAAGACACGGGGGGAGTTGTCCTGCTAAAACCGTGTCTCATACTCTAACAAGAGGCCGCTGCGCTCCTGAAACTCTTCATAGCTGGTGGTGCCCCGCAGCGTAAATTGATCGGTGATCCGATAGCGGGTACTGAACTGGAAGGGAGTGTCGTTGGTCAATACCTTCAGCACCGATACCGACACCCGAGACGTCACATTCACCCCCACCTCGCCCCCAATATCAAAGGAGTCATTCACCTGGCCAGAGCTGGCATTAACCGGGAACAGGCGGAACTCACTGAGGGGAATGCGATCGCCAATGGTATTTTGCAGAGCATTCAATAACACCGCCCCAGCAATGCCCCCCAGATTAGCGCTACCCTCACCCCCCACCGTAGAGCCCAGCAAAGAAAAAACATCTCCACTCAGCAAAGAGAAAATTTCCGTCTCCGATCGCTGCGGGGTACTGGTAAGGGTAATTAACCGACGAAACCCTTCGATGCCCTCAATGGCCAACAACTGACTGGCGGGGGCATTCACCTCCGCCCGGATCCGAATGGTGCGCACCCCAGCTTGGGTCAGGCCAAAGTTTTCATTTTCCTGATCGCTGACCTGTCGACGGGGGAACGGGCTGGCGGTGATTAACTGAGCCTGGTCACCGCTATCAGGGATGGAGGTGGTCAAGGTGACATTCAGGAGCGGGTCAAAGCTATCGCGGAACTCAGCGCGGTTACCGTCTCCCGTCAATCGGAGGGAGGTGGTCAACAGCGCGACACGCCCAGCGGTAAGGTCAATCAGCCCCAAGGGCTTCGGTTCCGTAATCGCCCCATTCACCAGCAAGCTACCGCGCGCCGTGACGCTGAGGATCCCCCCCTGCACAACATTGACATTGTCATTTAGGGTGACCATCAAGTCATCAAAGCGAGGGGATGGAAAGAGTGACCCCTGAGTTCGAGACTGATTGCTCGCGGACGAGCCACCCCCACCATTGGGAATGGTGATCTGCCCATTGGAGAGGGCAATTTCCCCGGTGAGTCGCGGCCCAAACAGGAGCAAGCTGCCCCCCAAGCGCAAACGCCCATCCACCTGACCGGCATACAGCCCCCGGAGGGTGAGATCAATGCCGTCTAAGGCCACGGTCAGGGGCTGAGTTTGAAGCACCAACGGATTCAACTCGGGCGTCGTGGCATTGCCTACCACGGTGCCATCGTTTTCTAGGGTGTCTGCTTCTAAGGCAACATCTTCGACCAGTGGCACGGTTGGCCGTAGGGGAACCAAAGTTGGCAGGGTCCCCCAAGCATTCACCTGACCCTCGCTAAAGCGCCCCGTAAAACTCTCCACCACAATATTCTGGGGACTGAGCTGAATACTGCCTTCGACATCGGTGAGGGGTTCCGGCAGGGCAGCAAAACTGATTACCGCGTCATTCAAAAACACCTGGCCGGTGAGGGCTGCCAAGTCAGGAATCGACCTTTGGTCCCAGGTGCCCTCAAACCGCACATCTACTTCGCCAGTGCCACTCTCCCAGGCCACTTGGTTGTTAAACAGATTGAGGAGAGCAATACCGTCATCACGCACATCCACATCTACGAACAGTTCATCACTGGTGGGGGTTCGCTTCACCAAGGGCAACTGATATGGCGCACGGACAATCAGCGTGAGGGGATCATTAGAGTTCACCAGATTTAGGGTCGTGTTTAAATTGACCCGCGCCCCCCGATATTCAATATCAGCTATAGCTTGATCAATGTCGTTGTTATTGAGACGACCATCGTCTAAGGTGACACGACCCTCGATGGTGGGATCAGACAAGTTGCCGACCAAGGTGGCTTGGCCATTCAAATCCCCCGCAATGGGGAAGGGAAGGCGGAGCGGTCTTTCTAGGGCCGCTACGGGCACGTTTTCGATGGCGAGATTGAGTTGTCGTCGGGTGGCATCCCTTGGGTCAAGCGCGGTTTCCCCAGAAAGGCTGATAAAGGCGGTGCGCTCTCCCCCTAAATCGGTTTCAAATCGCACTGGGTTGAGTCGCAGGACCCCATCTTGCAAACGGCCATTGGCGACCACCTGATCAGCCACATACTCATTGCCCCAGCGCCAGTCTTGTCCCTGGAGGTTAAAGTCCACCGCGAGGTCCTGGGGTAACGTAGCGGCCACCTGGATGCGGCCCCGAAACAGACCGCTCAGGTCTGACAAGGGAGGTAATAGGGTCTCTTCAGCGGCCACCCCTTCCAAAAATTGCAGTTCTCGAATCTCGGAGAGACGGCGAATGCGGTTTAGGAAACTGGCCGATTGGGTCTCGATCGGCACGGTGGCCAGCAAAGCGTCCACCTCCGCCTGGGATCCAGGAATCAAGCCTGACGTGACCGCCAACCCCCGCCCCACATCCGTCAGCTCGGCAACTTTAAAAATCTCTAGCAGGTCCTGGAGTTTGCCCCGCTCTGTGGCCAGACTGGCTTGCAATTGTGGATCACTGGCAAACCCAAATTGCCCTGACACCTGGTAAATACGCTCATCTAGAATTTCGCCCTGGGGGGTCTCATCCACCATGCGAATCTCGCCCTGGTTGAGGGTGGCCACCCCATTGCTGTAGGAGAAGCCGCTGAAGATGCGATCGACGCTGATATATCCCACCCCCAAATCACTAACGTCAAACTGTCCCACCGCTGAGAAGTCCCGCAGGTTGACCGTGGCGCTGGCAAACTGGACAGTGCCCCGTAAGGTGCCGTACTGGGCAGCGGTACCCTGGGGGACCCCTACCAGCGATAACGGAAAATTGTAGAGTCGGGCTTGGAGGCGATCGCCCTCCGTTTCACCGATCGCCACCGCATCCGCCGCTTGCACCCGGAAATTGACCTGATTGCTGCGTCGTCCATAGCTGGCCACAATCTGATCTTGGTCGCCGAGTAGATTGAGGGAAGCCCCATCCTGGCTAGAGAACCGAACATCTCCAGCCAATAGCGGTTCAAAGACCAGCTCATTGACGGCGAGATTGGCCAAGCTGAGGTCGCCAATCAAGTTCAGGTCACTTAAGTTGCCCGTGAGGTATCCATTGAAATTGGCCAACCCCCTTAAGTTGACGGCATTGTTAACCGGTAAAGGGAGGGTGGCCAGATTGTAGTTTTCGGCCCGCAACAGCAGGTTAATGTCATCAATGCTCGGTGCCCCTGGCCCCGCCAAGAGCGGCCGCACCGTGCCCTGGGCAAAGAACCCAGCGGTGGCAGCGCGATCGATGTTTAAGGTCTGGCCATCCCAACTCACTTGGGCCACCAGGGCATCGACCGTGCTCCCCAGTTGGGGCCGCAGGCGCGCCACCGTGGCTAGCCCTTCGGCCAGGGTAACCGTCGCTTCGCCCCGAATACCTGCCAGGGTGAGGTCGTCTACCGTGCCTGATAGTTGGAAGTTAGCCGCCGCCGCCCCCTGCAAATCGGGGGAGAACAGCCCTAACTGGATGCCGCGCCCCTCACCATTCGCCTGCCAGTTCCCATTGGCGAGACTAAAGTCACTCGCCAAGGTGCCACCAGCAATCAGGGCTCCCACGGTGCCGCTGCCTTGAATGCCCGCTAGGGTCAAGTCATCTAGGGTGCCGGAAAACTGCCCATTGCCATCCACCGCACTGCCCTGGAGACGCGCATCAAAGGTCCCTAGCTGAATCCCTTGGGCCACAATATCGGCATCCCAAGCGCCATTGGCCAGGGTGCCTGTGGCGGCCACCGTTCCCCCCGCCACCTGCACGATCGCCTCTTGCAGGGTGATCTGATTGTTTTGAATCGCTGCCACCCCACGGGTGGGGTAAGTACCGTTGGGGGCCTGCCAGGAGAACACCCCATTGAGATTATCAAGGGGACCGGAAATTTCCCCATCCAGGGCCAGGGTGCCAATGGCGATCGCTTCGGGCAATCCATAGGGCCGGGCAATGGCATCCGCTGGCAAGCCCTGCCCCGTCACTTGGAGGGCTAACAGACTGGGATCTCCGAAGGTGTAGGTGCCGTTGCCGGTGATGCTGCCGCCGGCCAAGGGCTGCAACTGTAGGTCGGTCAGGGCCAGTTCGGGATGGGTATAGGCGATCTCCGCTTCCACCAACGCAAACGCCACCTTATCCACGGTGACCGTATCCACAGACACGAGGCGGCCCGTCACCTCGGGTTTTGCTAAGGGACCGGTAACGGCTCCCTCCGCCCGAAAGGTACCCGTCGCCTCAACCGGCAAGTTAATGGGAAATCCCTCTACCAGTTCTGCCACGGTGAAGGGCTCAATTTCTGCCTTGAGGTCATAGCCGTTACGGGTATCGATCAATCCCCCAGCCTTAGCCACCAGTTCACCGTATTGGGCGGTAACATTTTCCAGGGCAAGGCGGTTGCCCTGGAATCGCACTTGCCCGGCAATGTTTTCGACCGGTTGGGAAAGCTGATCGACAGCTATATTGCCTTGTTCTAGGCGCGCGGTGCCCGTAACCCGAGGCTCCGTTTGGGGGGCAAGTTCCACATCCACATTGCCGTGCACCTGACCTGCCGTGACAGTCAGCGGCAGGGATTGAGGCAGGTTAGCCAAGGCCGCTGGGGCAATCGTAGGCAAATCTAAGGACTCGATTTGCAGATTCAGATTACCGGCCAAGCGATCTACAGCCTTCTCGCTGGGAATACCTGCCCGCTCTGGGAGCGCTTCAGGAAACTGGAGCAGTTCCCCCTGCACTGTTAGGGTGCCCGCCGCCTGGGGGCTGGCCGTTAGGTCTAGCGCAATCTGCTGAACATCGGCAACCTGGCCGGGTTGGTCAGGGATGTCAAAATTTTTCAGCTTGGCGATCGCCACCGTTGCCGCCACATCTTCAATGATCAAGGGCGCAATCGCCTCTGCATCCGGATCACTGTAGGGCAGCAGAATTGCCTCTGCATCCTCCACCCTGACAATGGGGTTCACCTCAATAAAAGGATCCTGACCCGGCGTAGCCTCTGGCAAGTCCAGATCGTTGAGGTTGACCCATTCTCCAGTTTCATCCTGTTCTAAGTAGGCGTTTACCCCTTGGAGAATAATCTGCGGTTGAATCCGCCGCCGGAGGAGCTGGAGCGGGTTAAAGCGAATATCAATGGCGTCAATGGCCACCTCATCAGGATCGTCTGCCGTGGCGGGAATCGCCGAAGGGCCAAACCGTAGCCCCAGGGGTGAAACCCGTTCCACCGACCCCAAACTGACGGGCCGACCCAAGGTCTCCGTCAGTAGCCCTGAGGCCCAGGGAGAGAGCTGCTCATTAACAAAGGTCCAAGCCCACCAGGTGCCTCCAGCTACCCCCAACAATCCCACTGAACCTAGGATGAGAAAATTACGGCCCCATTTCCGCCGGGGACCCAAGGGGTTTGCCCCACGTTCAGGGTCTAATTTAGACTCATCATTAGGGGGATCTGGCTCATTAAATGAGTTGGTCATGGTTCCTCACACACCCACTGGCCCACAGTCATTAACGATTCGGTGCAACTATTCAGCGCTAAGGCCAGACCAACACCTTGCTGAAACCTAGCGATGGGAATTTCCCAAAACTGTAGACGTCAATTCCATCGTTTTTATCCCAAAAGAATCAACTGGGACCGATCACAAGCAGCCTGACAATACCAGACTGCACTTAAGATACTCAATAACGACGCGAATGAGA